>JAXHMM010000001.1 GCA_034521445.1 Balneolaceae bacterium
GATATTTTAGAAATTGCGAAAAACGGCCTCCTGAGCTCACAGAAAGCTTCAGGCGTCGTTTCTCACAATATTGCCAATGCTAACACCCCCGGCTATACCCGACAGCGTGCTGAGTTGTCAGAGCAGATCCACCGCCAAGGTGGTTTCACGCTGGGCCGGGGTGTTACCATTGCGCAAGTCAAACGCCTGCGCAACAACCTCATCGATGAGCAAATCATGATGAAGGAGCACGAGCTGGGCGACCTGAACGAACGCAACCGCATCTACCAGCAGATCGAGGGCGCCATGGTGACCACCACCGGCGACGGACTTGATGTGGGCATCACCGATTTCTTCAACTCTTTTTCCGAACTCTCCAACAACCCGCAGGACATCAATCTGCGCCACAACGTCCTTTCCAACGCCCGTACCCTCATCAGCAAGTTCAAGGACATGGGGTCCGACATGAAGGACATCGACGAGCAGACCCTGGCTGCCGCCCGCAACCGGGTGGACAAGGTGAACACCCTGCTGGGACAGCTCGCCGACATCAACGCCGATATCGCCCGGGCCGAGGCTACGGGACAGCCCGACCTGAACAGCAAGGACCGGCAGCTGGAGCTGCTGAAGACCCTCTCCTCCCAGATCACCGTGGAGGCCCGTTACCAGAACGACGGCACACTGGAGGCGCGCGTGGGCGGGGTGACCGTGCTTTCAGGCACCGAGACCGCCACCCTGCGGCCGGAAGTAGACACCGAGAACCGCGTTTTCCGCGTCCGTCTCGACAACGGCAAACTGCTGGACATCGGGCGGGGTGAGCTGGGGGCCGACGCGCACATGTTCGAGGAGGTGGTCCCCGGGGTGCGTAACACCCTTGACAAGATCGCCAATTCGGTGGTCGAGCAGGTGAACGCCCTCCACATCAACGGTTACGGCGTCGCCGACAACGGGCAGCGCAATTTCTTTGATCCCGCAGGCGACACGGCCGAGTCCATTGCCCTGAATCAAACCATCGTTGACAACCCCGAACATATCGCCACCTCTTCGGTGGCTGGCGAGGCGGGCAACAACGACAACGCCCTGCAGATCGCCAACCTGCAGAACCTCTCGCTGCTGGACGGGGAATCCCTGGCCAGCAACGCCGTGCAGATGATGACCGATCCCGGCATGCGTATCACCGAACTTGAAAACCGCATCACCTCGCGCGAATCGGCCCGCCAGCTGCTGATCAACCAGCAGGAGAGCCAGTCGGGCGTCAACATCGACGAGGAGCTGAGTGATCTGATCAAATACCAGAACGCTTACCAGGCCTCCGCACGCGTGCTCAACGAGGGCCAAAAAATGTACGATACCCTGCTCTCCATACTCTAACTGCTTCCAAACGCCATGCGCATAACCCAGAATCTCATATACAACCGACTGCAGGGCATGCTGAGCCGCAACCGCGAGGAGCTGGCCAAGTACCAGCAGCAGCTGGCCAGCGGCAAGGCGGTCATACGCGCCTCCGACGGCGCCGTGGAGTTCAGTACCAGCCGCATCATACAGGAGCAGATCCGCAAGGACGGGCAGTACCAGAGCAATATTAATGCGGGTCTGCGCCAGGCGCGTACCGTCCAGGAATCGCTGGACGGCATGGTGGACACCCTCATCGACCTGAAGTCTACTGCCGTGCAGGGCTCCAATGACTCCATCGACGCGCCCGAGCGCGAGAAGCTGGCCGAGCAGGTAGTCAATGTACGCGAGCGGCTGATGGACCTGGGCAACGTGCAGTTCAACGGCGTGCACCTGTTCGGGGGCACCAATACCGAGAATCCTGTTTTTTCCCTGAACGGCGCGGCCGCCGGCGGCGTGGAGGACGTGGCCAACAGCGATGCCCTGGTTACCCGCATTTCCGAGCACAACGAGGTGAAGACCAGCGTTACCGGCACCGAGCTCCGCGCCACCGGTTCGGGCGACCTCTTCGCCATGGTGGAGAATGTGGAGGATGCCCTCCGCGCCAACGACCGTACCGCGTTGAATGCAGAACTCGACAACGTGGAGTCGGCCCTGGACCACGTCACCAAGCTGGCTTCCCGCATTGGAAGCAACATCAACCGTCTCGAATTTGTGCACGACAAGTACGAATCGGGCATCATTGAGAAGGAGGGCGAAGTGAGCCGGCTGACCGACGCCGACTATGCCGAGGCGATCTCCAACTTTCAGAAATTCGAAACTTCCTACCAGGCAGCGCTCTCCGCGCATTCGCGGATGACACGTAACACACTGCTTAATTACCTCTAATCCCAGATCCCGCTACCCATGAACGCTGAAAACAACATCACCCTTTTACTGGTCTGCCCCGAGGCAGACACGCCGGCCGAGGCGCCGTCCTGGCTGGACGATGCCGCCGACGAGGTGGCGGACATTCACCTGCTGGCTGGTCCTGCGACGGAACTCTCCTGGGCCGAGTCATATGACACCCTGGAAATGGTGCGCTGGACCGAAGAGGAGGGTCTTATTCCCTGCCTGAACCGGGTCACAGCCGAGGTGACGGAGGGGCATATACTGCTGCTCTTCGCCGACGAGACGCCCCGGCTGGCCGATCTCCCGGGCGACCTTTCCAACACGGAGTGCCTGAAGGTTAAGCTGATCCAGCAGGCGGAAGGCGAGTCTCGCCATAACTACCAGGTTCGTCTCTTCCCTGCCACCGGCGATCGAATATTCGAAGGCTTCGCCATCCCGGACCTCACCCGCGCCTTTTTTGTGCGGGGTTGGAAACTCCGGGGCGAAGTACCTGAATTTCGCAAGAGCAGCGCCGCCTATTCCATTGCGCAGGTGACCCGCGAGGCCGAGCACTGCGGCCACACCCGCCTGTGCAGCTTCTGGAAAGGTCTGGCGGCCGCCGAACAGCGCGGCTACGCCCGTGCGGAGGAGTATTTCAGGAAGGCCAGGAACGGTCCTTCCCTGCTCGAATTCGACCTGCTTGCGGCCATGAATAACCTGGCCCACGCTCTGGTGGAGCAGCACAAGCTGCAGGAGGCCATCCGCGTTGCGGCCCAGTCCATCCAGTGGAACGCCTCCCA
The DNA here is from genome assembly GCA_034521445.1 of Balneolaceae bacterium. Taxonomy (NCBI): domain Bacteria; kingdom Pseudomonadati; phylum Balneolota; class Balneolia; order Balneolales; family Balneolaceae; species Balneolaceae bacterium. The sequence continues at coordinate 3,042 of JAXHMM010000001.1, forward strand.
GCGGGCGCCCTATCTCATCCTGCAACGGGCCCAGCTGATGGCCGGCAACCGCGAGGAATCCATACTGGCCATGGAGGCCTACCTGGAACATCTCGAGGAGGACACCGTCGCCAACCTCGACACCTACCTGGGCGCCAGCGAGGTGCACTATCTGGTGGGCGAGCAGAAGCTGCGGGAGGGAAATTACGAAGGGGCCTTTCACCACTACGGCACCCACTATCGCCTGGAAGACGGGCAGGTGGAGCAGCCGGTCCTGGAAAAGCTCTTTATCTACTCCATCGAGCTACAAAACAGGGATCTCTCCATCCGCTACTTCAACGACATCTTCGGGGAGCACATCCCGGACAAGCTGGACGACGACATGTCAGCCCGCCTGCTGGAGTCTCTCTCCCTGTTCATGGACAACGAGTGGTACGACTTCGTCAGCGAGGTCTACGAGGAGCTGGTCACCCACAATCCCGGGGACAACGAGCTGCTCCATGGCTGGATCACCACCCTGATCAAGAACAAGGACATAGAAAAGGCGCAGTCGCTCATCAAGTCGGGCAAAAGCAAGAAAAAGGCGGGATAACCCGGCCGGCTTTGCCGGGCGCTCAGTCGTCCGGGAAATTGGTCTTCTTGAGTTTGTTGCGGATGGTGCGGTCGGATATCTGCAGCAGCTTGGCCGCCTCCTTCTGGTTGCCGCCCGTCCGCTCCAGGGCTTTCTTGATCATCTGCAGCTCCATCTCCTCGATGGGCAGAACGGGAATGTCGTTGATAACCTCCTGGGTAAGAGAATCGTCCACATTTTTGAAAAGGGGATTCTCTATATGTTCCCTGGTGATCAGGTCGGAGCCCTGCGCCATGATTACTCCGCGCTGGATGTAGTTTTCCAGTTCCCGCACATTGCCCGGCCAGTCCTTTTTCTTCAGGTGGTCCATCAGGTCGTCGGCCACCTCCTTCTCCTCCATGTCGTTCTCCCGGCTGTACTTGGCTATGAAATGACGCACCAGCAGGGGGATATCGCCCGGCCGCTCGCGCAGGGAGGGTATCTCGATGGGGAAGACGTTGAGCCGGAAGTAAAGGTCCTTGCGGAAGTCCCCTTCGCTGATGGATGTCCCGATGTCGCGATTGGTGGTGGAGATGATGCGCACGTCCACCTTGCGGGGTTTCTGGCTGCCCACCCGCTGAAACTCCTTTTCCTGGAGCACGCGTAGCAGCTTTGCCTGCAGGGAGATGTCGATCTCGGTCACCTCGTCCAGCAGAAGCGTCCCTCCGTCGGCTTTCGCAAAAGCTCCCTCGCGGTCCTCAATGGCCCCGGTGAAGGCTCCCTTCACGTGTCCGAACAGGGTGCTCTCCACAAGTTCGCTCGGCAGGTTGGCGCAATTAATCTTGATAAAGGGTTTGTCGGACCGGTTGCTCTCCTCCTGGATGAGGGAGGCGTAGACCTCCTTGCCTGAACCGCTCTCCCCCTGAATCATGACCGGGGCGTTGGTGGGGGCGATCTGCGGGAGAATGTCCAGCAGTTTCTGGATGGCGGGATCTTCGCCCACGAACCGTGCGCCCGGCTTTGGTTTGCCTGGTCCGCGGCTATCATCGGGCGTGCCTTTCCCGGAAATTTCATCCCCTTCGGGCGGTAGAGTGCGCGCGTGGGCGCCGTTGCCGTTTCGGCTCTTGAAATACTGGTTTACCCGTGAGATGAATTCCCGCCCGCTGAAGGGTTTGGTGATGTAGTCGAAGGCCCCCTTGCGGATGGAGCGTACGGAATGGCTGATATTGCCAAAGCCTGTGATGAGGATGACACCTGTTTCGGGGTAGTTGCGCAGCACGTGGTTGAGCACGTCGTCTCCGGTCATCTCGTCCATCTTTACGTCGGTGATGATCAGGGAGGGCTTGTGCTCCTTGAGCTCCTCGATGGCCTGGGCTGGATTCTGGTAGGCCTCCACCTGGTAGTCATTGAGCGCCAGGTGCTCCTGCATGTAGTTCAAGATATGCGGGTCGTCGTCAATGACGAAAATTTTCTCCTTCTTCATCCCTGCCATGCTTCCTGTTACGTTGATGAGGCGCCGGTGCAGCTGTTCGCCCGCAGCGGGCGAAACTTAACGCACTAATACGGACTATACGCATTTATTGCAAGCGCCCCAGTGTTTATACAGGAGAAAAAGGAGGGGAGAATGTTACAAATATACGTATAAACGCGTATCTAGAGGTCGCGTATCTCGCGGCTTATTTTGTCGGCTACGTCGCGTACCACGGAAGGATTTTTAACCAGGTACTCGCGATACTCGGGGCTGAGGGTGCGCTCGCCGGAAGATTCGTCGATGCCGGGCATGGAGGAGAGCACGCTTTCCAGGGAGTCCAGGTCTTTTTGCATGAGGCTGCTAACCTCCTGGTGGACCTCCTCGCGGTTATAGGCGCCCTGCTGGATATTGCGCTTGATCTTCTTCAGGGAGGAGAGGGAGTCGGCCTCCAATTTGGAGAGCACGTTGTGCGCGAATTCCACCTCGCCCTTGAACTCCGGGCCCGAGGCGGTGAAGGTGTCGGAGGAACCGCCGGTCTTTGAGGAGGGCCGGGCGGAATCGCTTCCGCTTTTGGAGATGGGCTGCTTGTCCTGGGTCTTGCGGATGCCCTTGTCGGGATAGCTGCCCTTGTTAACTTTGTTGATGTCCATAACTAGCCATGCGTTTTAAGATCGATGATCCTGCTCCGGTCGGCGGACACGGCGTCACGGTTGGCAAGATAGCGATCCCTGGCCTTGCCGTGGCGACCCGCCTCTTTCAAAGCATCCATACGGCTTTGCCGCAACATATGTAATTTTTTATTGAGATGCTTTTCGAGCGTTTCAAGCTGCTCGAAGAGGGAAGTGACCTCGTACGTCTCCTTATCGTCAAGATCGGGGGGAAACTTAAACGACTGCTCCAGTACGGCAATTTCCTCGGCCCGCTCGCGGTAGAGCCGTTCGACCAGATCCAGGTCAGGCTGCTCGCTGCGCAGCTCATTCAGCAGGTCCAGGCCCTTTTTATAGACGGAGTCGAGATGGGAGTAGAGGGTGCTCATAGCACGGAAAGTTGAACCCGGGTGTCCGGGCGATTGGAATTAGCCGCCGAGTCCCAGCTTGCTCTGGAAGTTGAGTACCTGGTTGTACTGGTACTGGCCCCTGGTGATGGCCTGGTTAAGGCGTGCGAACTCGTCGCGCAGTTGTTCCTCCTTGCGGATGAGGTAGTCGTCCTCAGCGGCGATGCGGTCGTCGAACCGGTCGATCTTCCGGTCGAAACTTTCCTCGATGCCCGAGAAGATGCTGTCGGTGCCCGTGATATAGGCCTCGATGGTCTGGTTGAGCACGGTGGCGATTCCGTCGGTGTCGGCCGAGAAAAGATCGCCCACCTGGGAGGGTTTGGTGGCCAGGGTGTCCTTGAGCTTCTCCATGTCGGCGATTTCCATGGTGCCGTCCTGCTGGAAGTCGATGCCGATGTCGCTCAGGCTGCTGATGTCGCTGCCGTTCAGGCTGTCAACAGGCAGCAGGGCCTCCTGGCGGAGGGAGAGGCTCAGGTTGCGGATGGCGCGTTCGTCCTGCAGTACGCCGCGGTCGCCCGTCTCCCCGTTCAGGAAGGTCTTGTTGCGGATGATGCTGTTGACCTCGTTGAACTTGGTGACGAACTCCTCCACCTTCTTGACGGCTGCCTCGGTGTCGCGGCTGACGTTGATCTCTTCTATGGCGGTGGTGGTCTGGTTCAGTTCGAAGGTGAGTCCGTTCACCACATCGTTGACCAGGTTGGAGGAGCGTTCGAAATCGATGTTGTCCACCGTAAACTTGGCGTTGAGTTCGTCGGTGGTATACTCGTTGGCCAGGTTGATGCCGGTGAGGTCGCCGGAGGCGTTGGCGATGGAGAGGCGGCTGGCCTCGCCCGTCTCAAGGCTCTTGAAGGAGAGGCGGGAGGTACCGTCGCCTATGGCGTAGACGGAAGCGTCTACCTGCTCGCCCGCCTGGGCCTCCACCTCGTCAGCCACCGCCTGGAGCACTTCATCGTTGGTAAGCCCGGTTGTATCGACGTTTATGGTGATGGGGCCGCCGGTGCCTACGGTCAGCTCGAAGGAGCCGCTGCCGCTGCCTGCGAGTTCGCTTCCGCCGTCGCTGAACGCATCGGAGGTGACCAGGTCCTGCTTGGCGAGCTGGCTTATCTCGATGTTATAGCTTCCGGGGTTGTCGATGCCACCGGCCGATACCACGCTGACGGCGTTGTCGTTGGAGCTGCTGCCCGTCAGCGGGGAAAAGGTGTCGCCGGTGGGGTCTGCGAAAGACTCCATCAGGGAGTTCAGCGAGGAGAGTTTGGAATCGATGTCCGACAGCGCCGTCTGCTTTTTGGTAACAGCGGACTTGTCCTGCTGGAGCTGTAGTTTTTTCTGCCCCTCCAGCTGCAGGAGCTGGCGGATGGTGCTCTCGTAGGGGTTGGTCTGGGAGGTCAGTGCGCTTGTGCTAATCATACCAGGAAACCGTTTCCGTTGGGGGTGTTCACCTGTTCCCTGTTCTTCACGACGCCTTCAACCCAGGCTTCGCGTACCGGCTCCAGGAGCTCGCGGATTTCCTCGAACTTCTGTTCGCGGGACATCCGCTGGCAGTATTCGTAGAGACCGTAGAGGTTGCCGGAGATCTCGTAGTCGAAATTCAGCGATTTGATCAGGGCGGCAAGCACCTGGTGGAGCCGCTCTTCGTCCTCCTTGTAGCAGGCCTGGATGGCGAAATCGTATAATTTCGTCACCAGTTCTGCGGGAGAGGCGTTCTTGACGGCCTGGCGCTGGTATTGCAACTGGGGATCTGTCATGGTTCTGCGCGTTTTCTCAGGGTTTCTATCAGGGTTCTGTATCCCTTATCGTCGCCGCGCGCCCCCATCTTAAGGAATAATTCCGGTCCGTTACCGTAATGCGGGCTAGCCGAGGAAATCGAGTACGTACTGGGGACTGGTATTGGCCTGGGCCAGGGCGGAGGTGGCCGTCTTCTGCAGGATCTGCAGCTTCACGGACTCGCTCTGGATCCTAGCGAAGTCGGCGTCCTGGATGCGGCTGCGGGCCGCGGAGTTGGCTGCGATGGCCTGGGTCAGGTTTTCCTGGCGGATGGAGAGGGACCGCTGGTCGATGCCCAGCTGGTTGATGGTGCCGGCGAGGGTGTTCATGGCCGTATCCACGTCGTCCAGGAAGGTGCCGAAGGTGCCCTGCGTGGCGTCGGTCAGCGTGATGCCGGTGGTGTCGCTGGCCGCGCTGATCGCTGCGCTGGTGTCCGAAAAGAAATCGTCGGCGCGCGAAGATGCGATGCTTACCGCTTTCGTGCTGGAGGTTCCCTCGCCCACCTGGAAGGTAAAGCTGGCGCCGTCCATCAGGGCCGTGCCCTGGAAAGAGGTCTGGTCGGCAATTTCGTTAATCTCCTGGCTGAGCGCCTCTATCTGGTCCTTGATATGACCCCGCTCGGTGGCGCCCAGGGAATCGTTGGCGGCCTGGACGGACAGGGACTTCATCTCCACCATGATGTCCGAGATGGAGTTGAAACCTGATTCGGCTATGTCCAGCATGGACTTGGCGTCGCCAGTGTTGCGCTGCGCCTGCTCCAGGCCTGAGATACGGCTGGAAAGCTTGGCCGCGATGGAGAACCCTGCTGCGTCGTCCTCAGCCCGGTTGATCCGGAGGCCGGTGGAGAGCATATACTGGTAGCGGGCCAGCCGGCTGTTGATCTTGTTGAGGGAATACTGTGAGGAGAGAGCCTGCAGGTTGGTATTCACACGGTTGAAATTACCAAATGACATGGTGTCCGTCGTTCGTTAAGGGTAATACAACCCCCACCCGTAACCCTATGGGACCGGGGGGCGGTTGCCTTGTAATACTACCTCTTGCGCCGGAGCGGATGTGCCGTCAGGACTTCTGCTGAATCATATCTCCTTTATCGTCCTGTTTGCCCAAAGCTTAAACGGCGCCGGTTTCGTAGTCCCTGCAACCGGATATTCAAGCCCATAAAAAAAGGGAGCGGGGGTCACCCGCTCCCTTATCAGGTACCCTGATAGAGCCCTGAACCCTAGCCTAGGAACCCGAGTACCGCTTGGGGACTCGTGTTGGCTTGGGCCAGCGCAGAGGTAGCCGTCTGTTGCATAATTTGCAGTTTGACCGATTCGCTCTGAACCTTGGCGAAGTCGGCGTCCTGGATGCGGCTTCGGGCCGCGGAGTTGGACGTGACCGCCTGCGACAGGTTCTCCTGCCGGATGGACAGGGAGTTCTGCTGTATACCAATCTGGTTGGTATTGTTGGCCACGCGGTTGATGGCGTCGTCGATTTCATTCAGGAAGCTGTTGAAGGTCGACGCGTCGCTGTTGGTCAGCTCCAGGTCGGTCCCGTTAAGGGACTCGAACAGGTTGTCGACCGACATGTCGAGCATGCTGGCGGTGTAGGTGTCGCCGCTGCCTTCGCCCACCTGGAAGGTGAGTTGGATCCCTTCGTTGGGATCGTTGTTGGCTACTTGTTCGCCCACGCCGCTGGTGTTGTCCCCGAAGGTGGCCGAGACGTCGGTGGTGCCTTTGAGCAGGTCGGTGCCCTGGAAGGTGGTGGAGTCGACAATGCTGTCGATTTCCGCTCCCAGCGATTCGATCTGATCTTTAATGTAACCGCGTTCGGTGGCCCCGAGGGTGCCGTTGGCGCCCTGGGTGGCCTTGGACTTCATCTCGACCATGATGTCCATGATCGAGTTGATGCCGCTTTCGGCCACGTCGAGCATCGACTTGGCGTCGCCCACGTTGCGTGAGGCCTGCTCCAGGCCGGCGATGCGGCCCGAGAGCTTGGATGCGATACTGAAGCCGGCGGCGTCGTCCTCGGCCCGGTTAATCCGGAGGCCGGTGGACAGCTTGAGCTGGTTGTCGGCCAGCCGGCTGTTGATTTTGTTGAGTGAATACTGCGAGGACAAGGCCTGCAGGTTGGTATTCACCCTGTTGATATCTCCGAAAGACATAAGGGGTCCTCCTTAGATTAGGGTTGGGATTAACCGCCCAGGAAGCCGAGAACGGCCTGCGGGCTGGTGTTGGCCTGCGCCAGGGCGCTGGTCGCGGTCTGCTGCATGATCTGCAGCTTCACGGACTCGCTCTGGATCTTGGCGAAGTCGGCGTCCTGGATGCGGCTTCGGGCCGCGGAGTTGGACGTGACTTGCTGCGACAGATTCTCCTGCCGGATGGACAGGGAGTTCTGGTCGATACCCATCTGGTTGGTGTTGGTGGCGACGCGGTTGATGGCGTTGTCGATTTCGTCCAGGAAGCTGTTGAAATCGCTCGCGGCCGAACCGGCCAGGGTGAGCGTTCCGCCGCCGGACGACTCGAAGAGGTTGTCCACGGACATGTCCATCAGCTCCACTGTCTTGGTGTCGGCGGAGCCTTCGCCCACCTGGAAGGTGAGTGAAATACCCTCATGGGCCAATCCGTCGCCTACCTGGGTTCCGACGTTGTTGTCGTTGGTGCCGAAGGTGCCCGAGACGTCGGTGGTGCCTTTGAGCAGGTCGGTGCCCTGGAAGGTGGTGGAGTCGACAATGCTGTCGATTTCCGCTCCCAGCGATTCGATCTGATCTTTAATGTAACCGCGTTCGGTGGCCCCGAGGGTGCCGTTGGCGCCCTGGGTGGCCTTGGACTTCATCTCGACCATGATGTCCATGATCGAGTTGATGCCGCTTTCGGCCACGTCGAGCATCGACTTGGCGTCGCCCACGTTGCGTGAGGCCTGCTCCAGGCCGGCGATGCGGCCCGAGAGCTTGGATGCGATACTGAAGCCGGCGGCGTCGTCTTCGGCCTTGTTGATCCGGAGCCCCGTGGACAGCTTGAGCTGGTTGTCAGCCAGCCGGCTGTTGATTTTGTTGAGTGAATACTGCGAGGACAAGGCCTGCAGGTTGGTATTCACTCTGTTGATATCTCCAAAAGACATAAGGTTCCTCCTTAGAGATTGAAATTAGGGTTCGGATTAACCGCCCAGGAAGCCGAGAACGGCCTGCGGGCTGGTGTTGGCCTGCGCCAGGGCGCTGGTCGCGGTCTGCTGCATGATCTGCAGCTTCACGGACTCGCTCTGGATCTTGGCGAAGTCGGCGTCCTGGATGCGGCTTCGGGCCGCGGAGTTGGACGTGATGGCCTGCGAAAGATTCTCCTGCCGGATGGACAGGGAGTTTTGGTCGATACCCATCTGGTTGATGACGCCGGCTACCGTTCCGATGGCTGTGTCGATGTTCCCGATGAAGTCGCGGAACTCCGAGGCGGCCGCGTCGTCAGCGATCTTGAGTTCGCCGCGTGCTTCGGTGCTGGTGTCGTTGGTGGTGTCGTGGTCGAACACGCCGATGTTCTCGTCGTTGGTACCCACGTCGGGATCGGTGTCGATGAGTCCCGAGAAGAGGGTGTTGACGGCCAGCGCGTCGATGTCTACCTGTTTGGTGTCGCCGGAGCCCTCGCCCACCTGGAAGGTGAAGGACTGGGTTCCGGTACCGTCGGCGTCGCCGTCGGTGTCTGTTCCGTTACCTTCGAGCATCTTGGTGCCCTGAAAGCTGGTGGAGTCGACAATGCTGTTGATCTCGGTGGCCAGGGCCTCGAGCTGGTCGGCAATGTAGCCGCGCTCGTCGGAACCGATGGAATCGGTACCGGCCTGGGTGGCTTTCGACTTCATCTCGACCAGGATGTCCATGATCGAATTGACGCCGGTTTCGGCCACGTCGAGCATCGACTTGGCGTCGCCCACGTTGCGCTCTGCCTGCTCGAGGCCGGCGATGCGGCCCGAGAGCTTGGATGCGATACTGAAGCCGGCGGCGTCGTCCTCGGCCCGGTTAATCCGGAGGCCGGTGGACAGCTTGAGCTGGTTGTCGGCCAGCCGGCTGTTGATTTTGTTGAGCGAATACTGCGAGGACAGGGCCTGCAGGTTGGTATTCACTCTGTTGATATCTCCGAAAGACATATGGTTCCTCCTTAGAGATTAGGGTTGGGATTAACCGCCCAGGAAGCCGAGAACGGCCTGCGGGCTGGTGTTGGCCTGGGCCAGTGCGCTGGTCGCGGTCTGCTGCATGATCTGCAGTTTCACGGATTCGCTCTGGATCTTGGCGAAGTCGGCGTCCTGGATGCGGCTTCGGGCCGCGGAGTTGGACGTGACTTGCTGCGACAGATTCTCCTGCCGGATGGACAGGGAGTTCTGGTCGATGCCCAGCTGGTTGACGGTGCCGGCAAGGGTGTCGATGGCCGAGTCCACGTTGTCGAGGAAGGTGTTGAAAGTTCCCCGGGTGGCGTCGGTCAGCGTGATGCCGGTGGTGTCGCTGGAGGCACTGATTGCCGTGCTTCCGGTCCCGAAGAAGTCATCGGCACGCGAGGACGCGATGCTGACGGCCTTCGTGTCGCCGGAGCCTTCGCCCACCTGGAAGGTGAGACTGGCGCCGTCCATCAGGGCCGTGCCCTGGAAGGTGGTCTGGTCGGCGATTTCGTTGATCTCCTGGCTGAGCGCCTCGATCTGGGTTTTCAGGTAGCCTCGCTCGGTGGTGCCGAGGGAATCGTTGGCGGCCTGGGTGGCCTTGGACTTCATCTCGACCATGATGTCCATCAGGGAATCGAAACCCGATTCCGCGATGTCCAGCATCGACTTGGCGTCGCCCACGTTGCGTTGCGCCTGCTCCAGGCCGGCGATGCGGCCCGAGAGTTTGGACGCTATACTGAAGCCGGCGGCGTCGTCCTCGGCCTTGTTGATTCTCAGGCCGGTGGACAGCTTGAGCTGGTTGTCGACCAGCCGGCTGTTGATTTTGTTGAGTGAATACTGCGAGGAGAGAGCCTGCAGGTTGGTATTCACCCTATTGATATCTCCAAAGGACATGATGGTTACCTCTGCGCTTTTGGATTAGGTGTTGAGTTATCCACCGCCCAGGAATCCGAGAACGGCCTGGGGGCTGGTGTTAGCTTGGGCCAGAGCGCTGGTCGCGGTCTGCTGCATGATCTGCATCTTCACGGACTCGCTCTGGATCTTCGCGAAGTCGGCGTCCTGGATGCGGCTTCGTGCCGCAGAGTTGGACGTGACGGCTTGCGAAAGGTTTTCCTGTCGGATGGACAGGGAATTCTGGTCAATTCCTATTTGGTTGACGGTGCTCGCCAGGGTGTCGATGGCGGTGTCTACGTTGCCCAGCAGGGTGTTGAAGGTTCCCCGGGTGGCGTCGGTCAGCGTGATGCCGTCGTCAGTGTCCACCGCGCTGATCGCGCCGCTGGCAGTCGAAAACAGGTCGTCAGCCCGCGAGGACGAGATGCTCACCGACTTCGTGTCGCCGGAGCCTTCGCCCACCTGGAAGGTGAGGCTGGCGCCGTCCATCAGGGCCGTACCCTGGAAAGTGGTCTGGTCGGCGATCTTGTTGATCTCTTCGCTGAGCGCCTCGATCTGGGTTTTCAGGTAGCCCCGCTCGGTGGTGCCGAGGGAGTCGTTGGCGGCCTGGGTGGCCTTGGACTTCATCTCGACCATGATGTCCATCAGGGAATCGAAACCCGATTCCGCGATGTCCAGCATCGATTTGGCGTCTCCTACGTTGCGCTGCGCCTGCTCCAGGCCGGCGATGCGGCCCGAAAGCTTGGATGCGATAGAGAATCCGGCGGCGTCGTCCTCGGCCTTGTTGATCCTCAGGCCGGTGGACAGCTTGAGCTGGTTGTCGGCCAGCCGGCTGTTGATTTTATTGAGCGAATACTGCGAGGACATGGCCTGCAGGTTGGTATTCACCCTGTTGATATCACCAAAAGACATAACAGTGGGATTTTGGTTGCGTTTTTGATGGCTTGGCTTTCATGCTTCTGGTACACTTATCGTGGCGCCGACAGCCCACCTTAAATTTTATTTATGGCCGGCACCCCTTCCGGTCGATGGCGGCCTGGCCCGGCGCATACCCTGGGCTTCCCTTCCTCAATCATCTGTAGGATTCCGAATATATCAGTGGTCCGAGGGAGGGATGGCGCCACACGGGTATAAGTAGTTATACGTAGGCTCCAAGACATACTGTCATTCATTCGGCTCGAACAGGAATTGCATTCCCTGGCTCGACAGGGGCCTAAATACCCCATATATTTACAAATATTTTCAAACATTAGACTAAGCTAATGCTATATTAATGTTCCCTGGCTCAATGAAAATACGTAGGGATCTACAGGTACAATCCGAGTTCTGGGTAACTATAGAAGGCAGGAATGAAATCATCACGGCTATTACAATTTCTCTCCCGTAGGCGGAGAGAAGAGGGAAGGACCTATCTCCAGAATGGGAGCCCCCGATTCTCCAAGAGCCGCATGCGCAAGGCCAAAAAAATCGAGTCTTCCGTGCAGGTCTCACTGGAATCGCTCAGGGATCAGCTTGAAAAACTGGTCGCACGCATCGAGGCCGGCGGCGGCTGCATCTACCTGAGCACGGAAAAGGATGTACGCGTTACCTCCTGCGGGGAGATACCCGAATCAGAGCCTCTCAAGGCCTTTGATGATATGGTGCTCTTCTCGGGCAATCCCATCCTGGGCGAAAACCGCTATATCCATCCCATTCCCCTGGACGCCCAGGTCATCGGCTACATCTGCCTGCACATGGACAGTTCCCTATGTACGGAGGGCAGGCGCGAGCTGATCCAGGCCTATGCCATTATTGTCGCCCAGGAACTGGAGCTGGTCCAGAACAAATCCATCCTGGAGCGATTCTCAAACCGTCTCCTGGAGAAGAGAGAGGAGCTGGAGAAGACCCAGCAATACAACAGCAACCTGCTCAGCATTACCACCCACGATCTCTCTTCCCCGCTAAATGCCGTCTCGGGCTACCTGGACCTGATGAATGACGCCCTGGAAGAGGACGGCGACCTGAGCCGCATCCTGGACTACCACCGGATGATCCAGTCGGGCATCAACGACATTTCCGATATGCTCAACCAGCTCAACGAAATCGCCAAGATCGAAAAAGGGCTCGTCTCCCTTCATTTTACAAAGGTGGACCTCTGCTGGCTGATCGAGGAGACCTGCGACCTGCTGCGTCCCCTCGCCCAGAAAGAAAACCGGCACCTGCATTTCAAGGCGCCCGGGCGACCTGTCTACGCCGAAGTCGACTTCGTGAAGTTCAAGCGGGTAATCTACAACCTCATTTCCAACGGCATCAAGTACACCGACGAGGGGGGGCGGGTCGTGGTGCGGGTGGAGGACGAGGACGAGCGTGCACGGGTGGTGGTCGAAGACAACGGCATCGGCATCTCCGAGGAGAAGAGACAGGCCATCTTCGAGCCTTTTGTGAAGCTTAACTCCAGCGGCAAGGACGGGCTGACCTCCAGCGGACTGGGGCTGTTTATCTCATCGTACTTTACCCGCCAGATGCACGGCGATATCAGCGTGGAGAGCGAGAAGGGCGAGGGCAGTACCTTCTTCGTCACCTTGCCGCGAGCGGAGGGCTTTCAGCAGTCTGTGCCCGCATGAAGGACGCCTACATGCTGTTTTGAAACGTATCACCCTTGCTGACGGCCGCCAGTTCACGTCCCTCACGGTAGCGTTTCATGAAGGCGCTGTTGTCGCGTGTCGAAGAGGCGCTTTTTCGTCCCACAGGCAGCAGGGTGGTTACCCCGCGGTGCCGGCGGAAACGGCGGACCAGGAAGCGGATCTCGCGTTCACCCTCCCCGCGGTACAGGATCACCATCTCCCTGTCCAGTCCCGTATCGGCCAGCTCGAAAAGCGGGGGATGCTCCTCACGGCTTTCTTCCTCCCCGCCATTCTTCCGCTGCCCGCTTCCCGTGGAGGCTTGGCCGTTGTTGTTATATTCTGTGCGATCGAAGACCGGGTTCATGGCGCCGTCCTCAGCCGATGCAGCCGATCCGGTGCCGGGTGCGGCACGGGTGCCCGCGAGGGAGGGACGGGTCATATTTGAACTTCCGGTCAGGCTCATGGCTGCGAATGGTCTTGGGGTCCGCTACTCTTATCGAACCGGGGTGTAAAAAGCTTAAATGGGGCAGGCGCGTTGAGTTCAAGGGCAGGATTCCCTACATTCAAACATCAAAAAGATCCCCGAGGTACTGTCGGTGAAAAAAGCCAAAATCATGTCGGCCGATGAGCTGAATCGCACCTATCTGCGATTCGCCCACCAGTTCCTGGAGCCGCACGACGACCCCTCGAGGCTGGCCATTATCGGCATGCAGACCCGCGGAGTGCCCATCGCCAAGCGCATACTCTCCCACCTGCAGGAAGCTTTCGGTGTGAGCCCCGACTTCGGCATCCTCGATGTGACCTTCTACCGGGACGACTTCCGCACCAAACTGAAGATGCCGGGCGTTAAGGTGACCGAAATTCCCTTTGACCTCTACGACCGCGATATTGTGCTGGTGGACGATGTCCTATATACGGGCCGAACGGTACGTTCAGCCATGGACGCGGTGATGGATTACGGACGCCCCAACAGCATCCGCTTCTGCTGCATGGTGGACCGGGGTCACCGCCAGCTGCCCATCTCGGCCGACTACGTGGGCATCCGCGTTCCTACCCATACCAACGAGGAGGTGCGCGTGAAGGTGCGCGAGCTGGATGGAGAGGACGCCGTCTATGTGGTGGAAAACAGGCAGGAGGATGGCCATGGCTGAGGACACCGTACCTTCGCAGGACTACCCTTTCGAGCAGCCCCACCTGCTGGGTCTGGCGGACTACAGCCGTGAGGACATTCTCTATGTGCTGGACCAGGCCAGATACTTTCGTGAAATCCTGGACCGGCCCGTCCCCAAGGTGCCCACCCTTCGCGACAAGACCATCGTAAATCTCTTCTACGAAGAAAGCACGCGCACGCGGCTTTCCTTCGAGCTGGCTCAGAAACGCATGGGGGCCGACGTGGTGAATTTTGCCACGGGAGGGTCCAGCGTCAAGAAGGGAGAGTCGCTCAAGGACACCATCCGCAATATTTCATCCATGAAGATCGATATGGTGGTGGTTCGCCACCAGAGTCCGGGCGTCCCCCATTTTCTGACGAGGGTGGTCGACGCCACCATCATCAATGCCGGCGACGGCGCCCACGAGCATCCCACACAGGCGCTGCTGGATATGTTCACCATGCGCCAGGTGCATCCCGACCTGGAAAACCGGCACGTCGCCATCATCGGCGATATCGCCCATAGCCGGGTGGTACGCTCCAATATCATAGGCCTCCGCAAGCTGGGGGCCGAGGTGACCGTATGCGGTCCCCCCACCTTCATGCCCGTCTACGTGAAGGATCTGGGCGTCAACGTCTCCCACAACCTGGAGGATACTCTTTCACGATGTGATATTGCCATGGCCCTCCGCATTCAGCTGGAGCGCCAGGAGGGACAGACGGGGCTTTTCCCCAGCATTCGCGAATACCACGAGCTCTTCGGCATCAAGCGCAGCCACCTGGAGCGCTTCCCCGATTTTACGGTGATGCACCCCGGGCCTGTCAACCGCGGCGTGGAGCTGGAAAGCGAGGTGGCCGACAGCGACCGCTCCATCATCCTCAGCCAGGTCACCAATGGCGTGGCGGTGCGCATGGCGGTGCTATATCTTCTCAGCGGAGGAACGCGGATCTAGGTACTTCGCTCCGCAGGCTTCCTCCCGCGGCCGCCCCGGTTCTTCTTCCACCGGGCGAGCACGATACCGCAGACCACCAGTCCCGAGCCCCCGTACTGCATCAGGCTGAGATGTTCGCCCAGCAGCAGCACGCCGAAAAGAAGTCCCATGACCGGTACCAGGTTCTGGTAGGTGGAGGTGTGTACGGCGCCCACGGTCTGAATGCCGTAGTTCCAGATCACGTAGGCCACCCCGATGGAAAGGAGTCCGCTGTAGATCACCCCGCCCCAGGCTGCGGCCGGCACCGCGCTCCATTCGATACGCAGCAGGCCGGGAAGTCCGGCGCCCATCAGGGCCACGCAGCCCACCGAGGTTACGATGACCGAAAACTGGATGGGGGTGTAGCGCTCCAGGAAGGGTTTGGACATCATGGTAAAAGCCCCCCAGACCATGGCCGCCAGGATGATGATCAGATCGCCGGTGAAGGTGTCCGATCCCAGGCTGAGCTCGTTTTCCCCTCCAGACAGTATAAACAGGATGCCTCCGAAGGCGAAAAGCACGCCCAGTCCCTTGACCAGATTCATGCGTTCGGTGCCCGCCAGGTGGGAGAAGAGGGCCACCCAAACGGGGATGGTGCCCAGCATGACCGCCGCGTTGGCCGAGAGGGTGTAGTCGATGCCTATAATAAAGAGTCCCTGGTAGAGCAGGTTGCCCATGAGTCCCATACCCAGCAGGGGCAGCCAGTCTTTTCGCGGCACCCGAATCTTTTGGCCTTTCCACCACAGGGCGCCCCAGACCGCGGCCGTGGCAAAGAGGAAGCGAAGGCCGTTAAAAGGAAAGGGCTCCATCCAGACCAGGCTCGCCTTGATGACGGAGAAGTTGAGGGCCCAGATAAAGGCTACCAGTAGCAGGGCGGTTTCGACCAGCGTGCGTTTGTTCAGCAAGGGAAACTTCGGGTTGTGTGTGCCTGGGGGTTGCGGCCCCCAAGGTACAACTTGGGAGATGCGGGAACAAAAGCGCGTAACAACAGGTTGTTGCATTCCGCACGGCGTTAAATTAACGTTGGTCACTTTATGACCGTGCGTTAAAATGCGTACAAATACACGGCCATCGGCCATGGAGGATATCGCCGGTCAGGCCGAACTGAGCAAGGGTACCCTCTACCATCGCTTTGTGCAGGAGCTGTTGACGGGCGGTCAATATATATCGCAACACGGCCCCCATCGGCACGTATAACCGTCCCATTTATACAACGGGAATTCGGCGGCGCCGACAGGCTGGCAGGCATACGCACAGGGATCAAGGCCAAACAGGATACAACCCATGAAAATAAACGTACGCATCGCTGCACTGTCGGCGGCATGGCTGTTGGCGCTGACGGGCTGGAGCGCGGCGCCGCAGGCGGCTCGCGCGCAATCCTCTATAGACTCCACGCTCACCCTGCCCCAGGCCATACGGGTGGCCCTGGCGAACAACAATCAGATCAAACGCTCCCTGCTCTCACTGGAGAACGCCGATGAGCAGGTGCGCACGGCCTGGAGCGAAGTGTTACCCGAGGTTTCGGGTTCAGCCTCTTTCTCGCGCAATATTGAGCTTCCGGTCTTTTTCTTTCCCCAGAATCCCTCCGATCCCGATTCCCCCCTTCGCGCCATCCAGGCAGGTGAGGACAACAACTGGAATGCCGGCCTTACCGTCGAGCAGACTCTTTTTCGGGGCGAGGCCTTTGTGGGCATCGGAACCTCCGAACTTTTTCGTGCCGCGCAGGCCGAGGGCCTGAGGGCCACCACCCAGCAGATTGTTACCGATACCCGCATCGCCTACTACGATGTGCTCATTGCCGAGGAGGAACTACGCCTGCAGCAGGAGACGGTGAGCCGGCTCCGGGAAAATCTGCGGGAGAACCGCGCGCGCCATGAAGCGGGACTCGTGGACGCCTACCAGGTACTGCAGGTGGAGGTTCAGCTGGGCAACCAGGAACCCCAGCTGACCCAGGCAAGCTATGCGGTACGACAGGCCTATCGGCGTCTTAAACTGGTGCTGGGACTGCCCCTTGAACTCAATCTTGCAGTCCGGGGTGACCTGGGCGCCTACGCCCTGGTAGGCGGGGAAGAGATGACCCCGGAAAACCAACATCTTCGGGAGGTGGACGGCCTCACGCCCTTCACCTGGCAGGCGGAGGATGACGACGAAGTGGTCGCCGGCATGAGGGGCGACCTCCGCGTGCTGGATCGCCGCAACGAGCTGAAGGCAAAAGAGATCCGCGCCATCAAAAGTCGTTTTCTCCCTACCCTGACCACCAGCTACAATCTGGGCTGGCGGGCCGAGGAGCCGGGAGTCCCTACCTTTTTCGGCAGCGGCGATAACCGGGTCCGCACCCAGAGCCTCATGCTGAATTTGAGCGTGCCTCTTTTTGACGGTTTCGCCCGTGTGGCCAGCCTCAACATCGCACGAATTGAAAAGCGGGACCTGGAACTCCAGCGCCTGCAGACTCTGCGCCAGGCCTCCAGCGAGATTGCCACGGCACGTGAGGCTCTGCAGCAGGCCCTCGAAACCGAATCCGCACGCCGCAGGGTTGTGGATCAGGCCCGGGAGGGATACCGGCGCGCGAAGGCACGCCTGGAGAATGGGCTGGGTTCCCAGCTCGACCTGACCGAGGCGGAGTTCCAGCTTCGCCAGGCCGAGGTTAACTACGCCTCCATGGTCTACAGCTACCTCGCCGCCAAGGCGCGCTTTGACCTGGCCACCGGCATGGTCCCCTACGTGGACGGGCCGTCCAGCGAACGAGATTAATCTCCTATACATCCCAACGACATGAAGCAGGCATTTACAGTTACCTTAACACTTGTACTTTCCGCTGGACTCCTTTCGGGCTGCTCTCAGCCCGAGGAGACCGCACCGCAGGAGGGCGTGAAAACCGTAAACGTTGAAACCCAAACTCTCCAGCCCGCCTCTTTCGAGCGCCATCTGCGCCTGGTGGGCACCGTGGCGTCGCGTAACGATGTGCGGGTGTCAGCCGAGGTGAGCGGCCGCATCGAGGAGGTCGCCGTGGACCGCGGCGACCGGGTCGCCGCCGGCCAGCGCATCGCCAAAATTGACGACAGCCAACTCCTTCGTGAAAAGCAGCGCCTGGAGGCGGTTACGTCTCAGTCGCGTGAAAATTACCAGCGACTTCAGCGGCTGTTCCGGCAGGACAGCGTGGGATCGGAAATGGACTATCTGAACGCCCGCTACACCTACGAGCAGAACCAGGCGGCCCTGGAGTCGGTGGAGGTGAGTCTTGAGAAAACCGACGTGCGCGCACCCTTCGGCGCCACCGTGGAGAATATCTTCCTGGAGCAGGGGGAGATGGCCACTCCCGGCGCCCCCCTGGTGCGTCTGATCGGCTCCGATGGGCTGAAGGTCGTGGCCGGTGTGCCCGCCCGCTTTGCCGACGTGGTGCAGCGGGAAGACCGGGTAGAGGTCTGGTTCGATTTCCAGAGCTCCGATACCCTGGAGCTCCCCATCAGCTTCGTTGGACAGAGCATCGACCCCGACGCGCGAACCTTCAACATCGAGGTAAACCTGCCGGCCGGCGGCCCCTCGTGGAAAGTGGACATGGTGGCCAACATGAGGCTGCGCACGCTGTTGCGTGACAGCGTACTGGCGGTGGGCGAGGAGTTTGTTTACCAGCAGCAGGGAGGTTACGTGGTTTTTGTACTGGACACCAACGACGAGGGCGAAACGGTGGCGCGCAGGCGTTCCGTGCAGCTGGGCTCTTCCTACGAAAACAGCGTCATCCTTGAGAGCGGCGTCGAGGCCGGCGAGGAGCTGATTACCGTGGGCTCCTCCTTCCTTCAGGAGGGCATGCGCGTAACCGTGGTTGAGCGGGCCCAGACCTCGATGGCCAGCCGGAATTAGGATTTTCAACACACCTTACCATGAGTCAATCCACAGAGCATTCCAACGGGGGACCCCGCGAAGGGCGGCAGACGGGCGGAGCCGCCAGCCAGAAAGAGTTCGGCCTGACCTCCTTTTCCATCGACAACCGTATCAGCGTGCTGGTCATCCTTATGCTGGTGGCGGTCTTCGGCATAAACTCCTACGTCAACCTGCCGAAGGAGTCCTCCCCGGATATCACCGTGCCCAACATCCTGGTGATCACCACCTACCCGGGCGTTTCACCTGAGGATATGGAGAGCTTGGTCACGCGTCCCCTCGAGGACGAGCTGGCCGGCATCTCCGACATCAAGGAGATGACTTCTACCTCCCTGGAGGGCTACTCCAACGTCACCCTGGAGTTCGAATCGGACATCGACATCGACGAAGCGCTGCAGAAGGTGCGCGAGAAGGTGGACCTGGCCAAGCCGGAACTGCCTTCGGAGGCCGAGGATCCCGTCATACAGGAGATCAACCTCTCGGAATTTCCCATCATGCAGGTCAACGTCTCCGGCCAGTACGACCTGGTGCGCCTCAAGGAGATCGCCGAGGATCTGCAGGACCGTATTGAGGCCATCCCCTCCGTGCTGGAGGTGAACCTGGCCGGGGGACTCGAGCGCGAGGTGAAGGTGGACGTGAACCTGCCGCGCCTCAAGTACTACGGACTTGCATTCGGCGACGTGATCGCCGCCATTCAGTCCGAAAATGTGACCATACCCGGCGGATCCATCGACGTGGGCAACAAGAAGTTCCTGCTGCGTGTGCCGGGCGAATACGATACGGTGCGGCCCATCGAGGACATCGTGGTAGACGCCCCGGGCGACCGTCCCATCTACGTACGCGACCTGGCGGAGGTGACCTTCGGCTTCAAGGAGCGCGCCACCTATGCCGAGCTTGAAAATGATCCCGTCATTACCCTCTCGGTGGTAAAGCGCAGCGGGGAAAACATCCTGGAGACCTCCCGTGCGGTCAAGCAGATCCTCGACGAGGCCCTGCCGGCCCTGCCGCCCACCACCAACTTTGAGATCACCTCCGACCAGAGCAAGGACATCAACTCTATGGTAAGCAGCCTGGAGAACAACATCATCAGCGGACTGTTGCTGGTGATCGGCATCCTGCTATTCTTCCTGGGCATACGCAACGCCTCCTTCGTGGGCGTGGCCATTCCCCTGTCGATGTTTCTATCCTTTATCGTGCTGAGCGTGCTGGGACAGACCATGAACATGATCGTCCTCTTTTCGCTTATCCTCGCCCTGGGCATGCTCGTGGACAACGCCATCGTGGTGGTGGAAAACATCTTTCGTTACCTGGAGGAGGGCTTCGACAACTTTGAGGCTGCCAAGAAGGGTACCGCCGAGGTGGCCGTGCCCATCATCACCGGCACACTGACCACTCTGGCTGCCTTTACCCCGCTGCTCTTCTGGCCGGGGGTGGTCGGGGAGTTTATGGGCTTCCTGCCGCTGACCCTCATCATCACCCTCAGCAGCTCCCTCTTTGTAGCCCTGGTGATCAACCCGGTGCTCTGCGCCCTCTTCATGACCGTGGAATACACCGAGGGAAGCGCCAAACCCTCCATGACGCGAAGGGGTCGCATCCTCGTTGCCGCGGTGATGGGCCTCTTCCTGGCCGCCATGCTGCTGAGCAGTTTCCTGACCTGGAGCATGCTCATTGTGGCGTCGGGCCTGCTCTGGCTGGCCTACCGCTACGTGCTGAATCCCATCGGCACCTGGTGGCAGCGGAAGGGGCTGTCGCGTATGCTGGACCGCTACGAGCGGGTGCTGCGCTGGTCGCTGGACCACGGCAAGAGCATCGTGGGCATCTCCGTGCTGGTGCTGCTCTCCAGCTTCGTGGTCTTCGGCATGTTCAATCCCGGAGTGGAGTACTTTCCGGAGGATATCCCCCCGGCGCGGGTCTACGTGCAGGTGGAGGCGCCCGTGGGCACCAACGTCGACTTCACCAAGTCGGTGGTCGACCGGCTGGAGAACAAGATTCCCGATATTCCCAACAACAGCGACATCGAGACGTTCCTGAGCACCTCGGGATCGGCCATCTCCTCTAATCCCATGGGCGACGGGGGCAACTCCTCCCACCTGGGCACCATCGTACTCAATTTTGTGGATTACCAGCAGCGGGAGGGCTCGAGCTTTGAAACCATGGAGTACGTTCGCAGCAACTTCAGCCGGGGCCTCGCTGGAGCCAACGTGACCGTGCAGGAAGAGCAGGGGGGTCCCCCCTCCGGGCCGCCCATCAACCTGGAGATCTCGGGCAGCGACATCGCCGTGCTGGAGCGCCTCTCCGGGGAGATCCTGACCATCATCGAGAACGATCCGGTCTACAGCAAGCTGGATGCCCTGGAGACCGACATGCCGGAGGCGCGTCCCGAGGTCCGGGTGGACGTAGACCGCGAGAAGGCGGCCATGTACGGCCTTTCCACCCAGATCATCGGCAACACCGTGCGCCAGGCCATCAACGGCGTGGAGGCCTCCCAGTACCGCGACGGCAAGGACGAGTACGACATCACGGTGCGTCTGGCCGAGCAGTACCGCCAAGACCTGAGTACCCTGCAGGACCTCACTGTGGTGGAGGAGGGACGTCAGATCCCCCTCTCCAGCGTGGCTACCTGGGAGATCACCGAGGGCCTGGGCGGCATCAATCATGTGGAGCAGGAGCGGGTGATCACCGTCTCCGCCCAGGTGCGCTCGGGCTACAACGCCAACGCCGTGCTGGGCGAGGTGCAGGCCGTGGTGGACGACTACCTGGGCAGCGAGATCCCCGGCGGCTACCGCACCAGCTGGACCGGCCAGCAGGAGGACCAGCAGGAGGCCATGGAGTTTCTGTCCGGAGCCTTTCTGATCGCGCTCTTTCTGATCGCCTTTATTCTCATTTCACAGTTCAACTCCCTCAGCAAACCCTTTATCGTGATGACCTCCGTGCTGATGTCCACCGCCGGTGTTTTCTTCGGGTTGGTCATCTTCCAGATGCCCTTCGTGATCATCATGACCGGAATCGGTGTGATTTCCCTGGCCGGGGTGGTGGTGAACAACGCCATCGTGATGATCGACTATATCGACATCCTGCGGCGCCGCGACGGCATGGACCTCTACGAGGCGCTGGTGCAGGGCGGGAAGGTGCGTTTCCGTCCCGTTATCCTTACCGCGCTGACGACCACCATGGGACTGGTGCCCCTGGCCGTCGGATTCAACCTCGATTTTATCACCTTGGTCAACGATCCGGTCCTCTTTTTCTCCGACATCGGGGCCTACCTCTACTGGGGGGGAGAGCAGGCCGCCTGGTGGGGTTCCATGGCCGTGGCGGTCATCAACGGCCTGATTTTCGCCACCTTCCTGACGCTGATCCTGGTGCCCGTGCTCTATTATCTCTTTGAAAAAGGCCGCCGCGGGGTAAACCTCTTCTTCTACGACACGGTAAATCCGGGTATTATCAAGGAGAGCCGCATCAACGGCAACGGTGCTGCGATGGTTTCGTCGGAGGGGGAGGAGGACACGGTCCCGACCTCGTAGAAGGAGCCGGGATGAGCTCCTGAAGAAAAAACCCTATCTTCAGGACTCGCACACCGCACCCCCAATTCTTAACCGCCATCTGACACGGTGATACAACGCATTCAATCGGTACTCCTGCTGCTCGCAGCCGTCCTGAACGTGAGCGTCTACTTCAATGCCCTTTTTCAGCACGCCACCAACGACCCCCAGGCGTGGGTGGGCTGGGGCTTCGCACTGATGCTGGGTCTGTCCACCCTGGGCGCCCTGGGCTGTATCTTCCTGTACCGCGACCGCCCCGGCCAGGTCCGCTGGATAGGCCGGAGCCTAGTGGTGCAGGTGACCACCCTGGGCTACGCCCTCGGCATCCTGGTCTCCCTCGGGGGCTTCGGCCCCTTCCTGTGGGATGAGGCCGTGGGCGTGCTGATCGTGGCGCTGGCCCTGGCGGCGCAGCTCTACGCACGCAAAAAGGTGCGTGACGACGAGGAACTGGTGCGCTCCATGGACCGGATCCGCTGATGCCCGACTCCCCCACGCCCAAGGTCATTGCGGCACTGGCGGTGGGTCTCATCTCCTTCGGCTTTGCACCCATTCTGGTCCGTACGGCCCCCGACACCTCGCCCCTGGTACTGGTAACCTGGCGCACGGTCATCGCCGTACTGCTGCTGGCCCCTTTCTGGCTGGCCTATCGCGATTCGTCAGATCACCCCGAAAAGGCGCGTGAGCGCCGCCTGATGGCGCTTTCCGGACTCTGCCTCGGCTTGCATTTCACCTTCTGGCTCTCCTCTCTCTACTACACCTCTGTGGCGTCGGCCTCTGTGCTCGTGACCATCCATCCCATTATTATGATTGTGGTGGAGCGCTTCTGGAAGGGCCGGCGTTTCCCGCTGGCTACCTGGGCTGGGGTTTTTCTGGCCTTCGGGGGCTCGGTGATGCTGGGCATTGCCGACAGCCAGGTGGAGCAGGATTTCGCCGATCCACTCTTTGGAAACGCCCTGGCCTTCGCCGCAGCCCTGATCTTTGTCGTCTACCTGCTCATCGGGCGTGAAATCCGACAGCGCCGGGCGTGGGTCGATTACGTATTTCCGGTCTATTTCTTCGCCGCCCTCACCTGCGCCGTCATCGCCCTGGGGGCGGGAGACGACCTTACGCGCATAAGCACGGCCGGTATTTGGGCCGGGGCCGGGCTGGCCATCGGACCGCAGATTATCGGTCACGGGTCGATGAACTACGCCGTGAAGTACGTCTCACCCACCCTGCTCTCCACGCTTGTGCTGGCCGAGCCTCTTTTCGCCTCCCTGCTCGCCTTCCTTTTCTTCGCCGAAATGCCCCCGACGGCTTCCATCGCGGCCATGCTGGTTATCCTGGCCGGCGTCGCGCTCTCCTGGCGCAAAAAAGCTCGAAAACAGACCCAGGTACGTGAGCAGGAGGCCTGAAATGGTAATAATTGCCTGCTATGGAACTCTGTGCAGCCGATTGGGTGTAAAGATGCAAACGATATGCTCTTTTCCTTCGTTACTGGAAGGAAATCAAGGGTTTGACACGCTATTAACGAACATTAAATCGTTCTTAAATACCGAGAAAAGGGCGATTTTTTGAATATCTTGATCGTGAGAACCGAGACATGCCGTGCCCGTAGAAGGTACGAGACGCCCGGTACACAAGCCGCCGGGTAGATTCTTCTTTCGAACCAACTCCTGCTGCATGCATACGCTTGCCAACCGGTTGTCATCAGGTTTTCTTTACCTCCTGCTGTCGTCGGCCCTGATTGTTACGGGCTGCGCCGGCGAAGGCCCGGGACCTCCCGGGGACGACGGCCTGAATGTGAAGGTCCCCGAGCCGCAGGTCGACCGCGACTGGGCTGATATCAAGGAGAGCGGAGTCCTGCGCATGATCACCCGCTACAGCTCCAACACCTACTTCCTGCACCAGGGACTGGAATGGGGTTTTGAGTACGAGCTGGTCAACGAATTCGTACGTGAGCACGACCTGGCCCTGGACGTGGTCATTGTGGGCCCGGGCGAAAATCCCTACGACCTGCTCAACAGCGGGGAGGGCGACCTGATCGCCGGGCACTATACGGTGACCCCGGAGCGCCGCAGGTACGTGACCTTTACCCGTCCCTACAACCTTGTAAACCAGCTCCTGGTCTATTCCGACCGTCTCACCCCGCAGCCCTCCTCCGTGGAGGAGCTGGCCTCCTCGGAGGTCCCGATAACCATCAAGCGCAACAGTTCCTACTTTTCGCGCCTGCAGGAGCTGCGCAACGACGGCCGGGAAGTCACCCTTCAGATGGTGCCCGGCGAAAAGGATACCGAATCCCTGCTTTTTGACGTCTCCCAGGGCGACTACCTGGCCACCGTGGCCGACAACAACATCTTCCAGGCGACAAACCGGTACATGCCGGGGCTGGTCAGGGGACCCACCATCGCGCGCGATGACTCCGTGGCCTGGGCCATACGCAAGAATGCCCCGGACCTGGAGACGCAGCTCAACCGCTATCTCTACAAGCACTTCCGCCTCGGGGGACCCGATGAGCCTCCCAAGCGGTCGGCTTTTCTTAACATTCTGCGCAAGCGCTATTTTGAAAACAGCAGCCGCATCGCCGAATACCACAGCCCCGAATCGGCCGTCTCGGGATCGGGCATCATCTCGCCCTACGACGGACTCATCCGGGAGGTAGCCGACTCGGCTGGCATCGACTGGCTCTGGATCGCCTCCATCATCGCCCAGGAAACCAAATTCAATCCCGACTCGGAAAGCTGGGCCGGGGCGGTGGGACTCATGCAGGTGATGCCGCGCTTTTCGCAGGTGGAAGACCGAGAAATGCTCTACAACGAGGAGGTTAACGTGCGCGAGGGCGTGCGCATCATCTCCGAACACCTGGAGCACTACGCCTATATGGACAGCACCAACCAGTGGGCTTTTGCCCTGGCCACCTACAATGCGGGCATGGGACATGTGGCTGACGCCCGCCGTCTGGCTGTCGACCTGAACAGGGATCCCAACCAGTGGGCGAACGTTGAGGACGCCTTCCTGAAGCTCATGCAGCGGCAGTACTACAAGGATGCACGCTACGGATTTTGCAGGGGCATCGAGACGGTGCGCTACGTGAAGGAAGTGATGAACCGCTACCGCACCTACGAGAGCATTCTCGCCATGGCCGACCATAACCGGCAGGTAACCGAGGCGGGCATGGGAGGGGTGTTCAGCATGTTCAGAGAACCCTGACCACGATCAGGGTCACGTCGTCGTACTGGATGTCTTCCGAAAAGCGGTTGATGTCGTCCACAATGGCCTGCAGCAGCGCATTCGCCTCCTTGTCGCGGTTGGTCTTGATGCAATCGTAGAGACGCTCCTCCCCGTACTCCTCGTCCAGTGCAGGATTCATCGCTTCGGTGACCCCGTCGGTGTAGAAGACCAGCAGGTCGCCGGACGACAGCTGCACACGCCCCTCCTCGTAGGGCTGCATGGTGGGCATGGCGCCCAGGATCAGTCCCCCTTCCGACAGCTCCTCCACCTCCCCGGCCCCGCTGCGCAGCCAAACCGGCGGATTGTGGCCTGCGTTTACGTAGCGCAGACGTCTGCTTTCCGGATCGATGGCACCCCAGAAGAAGGTGATGAACTTGTCGCTGGGCGTGTTGCTAAAAATGATGTCGTTGACCCGGCCGCTCGCCTCGCTGAGGGTGATGTCCACCGGAAGCAGCACATGCAACATGGCCTGCAGGTTGGCCATCAGCAGGGCGGCAGGAATGCCCTTGCCGGTGACGTCGCCGATGGCAAAGAGCAGCTCATCGCCGGGCGTCTCCAGAATGTCGTAGTAGTCCCCGCCCACCTGGTGGGAGGAGATGTTGGCGGCGGCGATGTCCAGGCTTTCGCAGGAGGGGATGGGGTCGGGCAGCAGGCCCTGCTGGATGCTTTTGGCGATGCCCAGCTCCTCTTCGAGGCGCTCCTTTTCGATGCGTTCCTCCAGCAGGTAGGTCTTCTGGATGGAGAGGAGGGCCAGGTTGCCCAGGGAGCGCAGGAAGTTGTAGTCGGAGGCGCTGTAGGCCTCCTCGTTGGCGCGCGCCCCCACACCCACCAGGGCCACGCGTTCGCTCTGGAACTGAAGTCCTATGACGGCTCGTATCTCGTTCTTGGCCAGGAAGGGCACCTTCTCCTCCAGCTCCTCGTCCACTTCCGTGAGCTCTTCATCCAGGCCGTAGAGCAGGTCGATCTCCTTTTGGGAAAGGCTGCCCCGTGTTCCCGTGCTGGTCACCACCTGCCGGCGTCCCTCGTACTCAAGCACAAAGAAGAACTTACGGATCAGCATCTGTCCCAGCATGGCGAACTTGAACACCCGGATGATCTCCTCCCGGTCGACCATCATGTTGAAATCCTTGCTCAGGTCGAACAGGGTGTTCAGCTCGTAGACCTTGCGGTCGAGCATGCGGTTGATGCGGCGCAGCTCGGTGAACATGCGCGAATTGGCGATGGCCACCGAAGAGATGATGCTAAGGCTCTCCACGAAGTCGGTCTCACGCTGGTTGAGCGCCTCCCCGCTTCCCTTGGAGCCCAGGCAGAGGTAGCCCAGGTGGTTGTTGCTGGTGCGCAGGTTGAAAAAGGTGCAGTTGGATTCTCCATCGATCATTTTGGGCACCGGAAAGCCGTCTTCGTGGGGACGGATGACCGGCCGCGCCTTCGCCTCCTCGTCCCACCCAAGATCCAGCGTCGCCTGTTCGGCCGGGGTGCCGCGTCCCTTGGACTTGTGGACCACGTAGGTGTCGGCCCCGGGCTGGTAGATCATCACCACGCCGCGGGTCACCAGCAGTTTGCCCATAGTGATGAGCAGCAGGTTGTTCAGCACGAAATCCATGTCGTGCGACTCGATGAGCAGGCGGGAGGTCTCCAGGAGGGTCCGCAGCTCGAAGCGGGAATGGCGGTCGTCGTTCTGTGTGGAGGAGGGGCTCACCCGTTCAGCGTTTTTTGATCATGCGGATTTCGTTGAAACCCGACTGCTGGTTGTACTCCACGTCGTCCATCAGCTTTCGGATGAGGTAGACGCCCACGCCGCCGCGCTTTTTTTCCTTGATCTTTCTGCGCACGTCAGGTTTGGAGTAGTTACGGGGGTCGAAGGCGTTGCCGGTGTCTTTCAGGGAGATCCAGAATTCGTGGGTGTTGTACCCCAGCTCGATATCGACCGACTTCCGGTTGTCGTTCTGGTAAGCGTGTTTGATGATGTTGGTATAGGCTTCGTCTACAGCAAGTCGGATGTCCGCAACATCCTGTTGTTTGAAACCGAAATCGGAGGCATGCCCGGCCACAAAGTCGCGCACCCGTGCCAGGTGTTCCGTCGAAGCCTTTACCGTGATGCTATGTGTGGTTATACCGTCAGACAAGGTCGGGCACGCTTAGTTTACATCCTTTTCGAACTTTTCAATGGCCTCCTCCTCGTCCTCCATGATGTCGTAGAGGGTGGGAAAGCCGAGCAGGTCAAAGACGTTGTACACGTTTTCGTTCATGTTGGTGAGCTTGATATCACCCCCCAGGCTGCGCACGTCTTCGATGTAGGCCATAAACACCCCCAGGCCCGCGCTGGCGATGTAGTCGAGGTGCTTGCAGTTGACGATGATCTGGTGCTTCTCATCGTCGATCAGTGATTTGAGGGAGTTTTCGAGTTGGGAGGCGGTATGCGCGTCAAGTTCCCCGCTGATCTCCAGAACGTCGAAAGACGCGACCTTCCTGTGATTGATTTTGAAGTTCTTCATTGCTGCGGATTTGATGATGTATGCGGTTCCTTGCTGTAAACAAGTCGTAAACATAACAAAAATTGCGAACAAGGCACGCAAAAAAGACGTCGTATTCGCCTCGTATAAGCCGTTGAGGGTATCCCGTCAGCCGTGCGGAAGAAGGTCCGCGATGGGGGAACGTGTTGCCTACGATTGGGGAGGGGCGGAAGATTCAAAAAAAAGAGGACCTCACACGTATCAGGTGTGAGGTCCTGACTATTCATCAAGAGAGACGCTACTTGAGCGCACTGAAAAGTACATAAATACCTAGGTATAAAACAAGTTAAAAGGAAAATTAATGTTATTTAACAATTGGAGAGGCGGGAATCACAGGCAGTGCACCTGGGAAGGGCTATTACCCGGTACGGGTTCTACGAATTCTGCCCCTTTCTTTCGAGCAGGGGACCCAGAAAATCGACGGTGTCGCCGGTGAGTCGGTCTACCGCACCCGAAAGCTGTCCGTTGCAGATGACGTGATCTCCAGCTTCCGGGTAGGCCGCCAGGCGGAGCTGTTCCTCCGGGGTGCCCAGCCCACGGGCCATCCGGGCAATGGCGGGAACCGAGACCACCCGGTCGCCCGGCCACCAGCCGGTGAAAAGGGGCTGGTTGACACGCGACCAGCCGGCCGGGGTCATGGTGCGCTCCACCAGCGCGCCCAGCGCCAGCAGGCCCTGCAGGGCGTATTGCGAATACCAGATCTTGCTCTCGCGGAGGGAGGCCGGGCTGGACCGCAGCAGGAAACGCCGGCCCGGAACGCGGGCAGCCAGTCGGCGTAGATGGCGGTTTTTTAGCAGGCGCGACGGGATTCCGTGAAAGTCGACGAGTGGAGCGTAGAGCACCAGGGCACGGATACGGTCTCTGTACTCCTCCCGCCCGGCCAAATCCAGGGCCAGGGTGGCGCCCGTGGAGGTACCCATCAGCACCACCTGCCGTCCCAGCCGAAGGCCGGTTTCCAGCGCGGTGCGCGCGGAGGCGGTCAGATCTTCGGCCCGGAGGTTTTCGAGGGGGCGGTCGTGGACCAGTCCATGTCCACTGAGCCGACCCAGCAGCAGATTGCAGCCCAGACGGCGGGCCACCCGGAAATGCACCGGGTCGCCTTCCAGTGGACCAGCCTTGAAGCCGTGCAGGTAGACCAGGCAGCAGGAGGAGCGCTTCGGGCCGGCCGGGCCCCAGACAATGCGGCTCCGGGCTTCCTGCCGCAGCCCTGACACGCGGTTCTCCCTCCGCTGCAGCCAGCTTTCAACGGCTGCGGGGTCACTGGGGATATGATCCGTGATCATGGGAGGTGCGCCTTGATGCGCGCGATGCCCGTGCAAGGGATGCTGCTCCGGCTCAGGACTCCGCGCCGGATTGCAGGTCCGTAATCCACGACTCCGCACCGTACTCCTCCATCAGACGGTCCTGCAGATTCCGGGCCATCTCCAGTTCGGGCAGCCGTCCGAGACGCACGCGGAACCAGATGTCACCGGTGGCCTCGTTGCCATGACGAATTACATAAGCATTTTCGTAGCCACGTTCTCTCCAGGTGGAAATCTGGGCTTGGGCCTTGTCTTCCGAGCGCCAGGCCTCGACCTGGACGGACCAGCGCCCGTCCTCGCTGAATTGAACCATGTTTCGCCGGCGTTCCGCTTCGCGGGCCTCGGCCAGGGAATCCTGGCGCGCCTGCTCGATACTATCCTGGCGTACCTGCTCCAGGGAATCCTGGCGGACTTGCTCCAGGGAATCCTGGCGCGCCTGTTCGCGTTGCCTGATTTCCTCTTCGCTGGGTCCGCAGGCATTCATGAGGCCGATAAGTACGGCTGCGGTCATTAGGAATATGCTTGCTTGTTTCATATGATGAAATTGAATATCACGGTTTTTCAACTGCCCTGCAGACAAGTTTACAAAAAAATGGGCAGTTGGGAAACGAAACCGTCAACATTGACCCTTTCTTACCCATGTCCCTGCTAGGATTACTACTGTTGCTGCTTATCGCCTCCATCTGCGGCGGAATCGGCCAGAGCATCGCCGGCTACTCGCTCGGCGGATGCCTGGTCTCCATCGTGGTGGGCTTCATTGGCGCCCTCATCGGCAAGTGGATCGCCGCCGAACTCGGGCTGGCCATGATTTTTCCGGTCACCATCGAAGGAGAGGTCTTTCCCGTCTTATGGTCCATTCTGGGCGCTGCCCTCTTCACGGTGGTTGTAGGCATGCTGACACGCGGCCGGTCCCGACGCTGAGTCAACCCCGACGGAGTCAGCCTGCCCGGTCTGAGCCTAGAAAGTGTATCCCACGGAGAGCGCCTGGACATAGCCGCCCCGAAGTGATCAGGATTCCTCCCCGTCACGAATAAACTCCATGGCTTCCTCTAGCTCCTTTTCCAGGGGTGCGAATTTCCGGCGCACCGTGTCGCGGTTGCGCTTCCATACCCAGCCCCCCATGGCCAGCACCAGTGTAATGTAGCCTGCCTTGAAGGCCCAGCCGGACTGGAATCCCAGGGCGAAGATCAGCAGCCCCACCGTCAGCGGCAGGATATACCACCAGGCGATGCTTCCCAGCAGCTTCTTCTGTTCGCGCACGCGCCGCAGTTCCCGCTCCAGGTGTACGGCCATAGGCAGGTCCACCATCGGCCGATCCTCCGTCTTGTGAACGTCGGTGGTCTTGAGGCGGTACCAGACCAGCAGGGCCCCGCTCACCAGCACCACGCTGCCCACCTGCTGCAGCAGCGACTCGGTTACAAAGAAATAGGCGCCGAAGAAGATGATGACCGCAATGCAGGCAAGTACCTCCAGGCGGTCGCGTGAGCGAATGCGCTCCTCGAAGGAGATCATCCGGTTATTGATGAGCATGAGCAGCTCGGAGCGGCTGTAGTTGGCTCCAGCTGCAGCTTTCTGTTGTTTCCAGATATCCTTCAGTTCGTCAAGCTCCATTTTCTTCCTCGATGATTTTAGAGAGTTTCTTTTTGATGCGGTGCAGTTTTACCCCTACATGGTTCTCGGTGATATCGGTTACGTAGGCGATTTCGGCGTAGCTGAAATCCTCCAGGTACATCGACAGGATGGCCTTTTCCGATGGATTGAGATGGGATATGGCGTCGTAGAGGGTCGTGACGTGTTCCGGGGACTCCCCGTCGCCTGGGCGGGTCTGCCTGCGTCCGCGCCTGGAGACCTCTTCCCGGCGGTAGCGGTCGTGATAGTCGCGCCGGGTCCGCTTCTTGCGTACGAAGGAGATGGCGGTATTGAGGGCGATGCGGTAGGCCCAGGTGTGGATGGAAGCCCGGTCTTCGAAAGAGGGAAACGCACGCCATACCTGGATCAACATCTCCTGGTAGAGGTCTTTCTCCTCCGCGCTGCGGTCGGTATAGATGCGGCACAGGTGGTGGAAGCGCTCTTCGTTCTCCTCGACCAGCTCAAGAAACTGTTCTTCGGACATGGTGTTGCGGTTACATTGGGTTTGCCGGCACGTTCTTCCCGGCCTTGCATGGGTTGGTCGTCCGCCGGTGCCTGAATCTTACAGGATATTCCGTTCGGAATGCCGGGCCGATCATCGGGCGATGCGCAGCAGAAAGTCGGTCAGCCGGCGCTTGAGGCGGGTGTAGGGGGGACGAAGCAGGGCCCCGGGCGAAAACCGGCCCTGGTGCATGACGGCGCGTTTGTGCGAGAAGGTGCGGAAGCCGTCGAAACCGTGGTAGTTGCCCATGCCGCTGGGACCCACCCCACCGAAGGGCAGATGGTGCTGTACCAGGTGGAATATGCAGTCGTTGAAAGTGACCCCGCCGGAGCGGGTCTCCTGCAGCACCCGCTGGCGCCTGCCCCGGTTTCGGTCGAAGTAGTAGAGGGCCAGCGGATGGGGTCGGCCGTTAATGAAGGCGAGAGCCTCATCGAGGCTTTCGTAGCTCAGCACGGGCAGAACGGGCCCAAAAATTTCCTCCTGCATAAGGACCGTGGCCGGGTCGGACCCGAAGAGTAAGGTGGGCGGGAAGACCCCGTTTTCGGGAGTACACGTCTCCTTTCCTGGATTGAGTGTGACCACCCGGGCACCGCCGGCACGGGCTTTTTCCACACCCTCCCGGAGCCAGTCGTAGTGCTCCCGTCCCAGGATGCGGGTATAATCGTCGTTGTCCACCAGCCGGGGATAGAAACGGGACACTGCCCGGCGCGCCTCCCGTTCAAAGGCCTCTTCCTGTCCGCGCGGCAGCAGCAGGTAGTCCGGTGCCACACAGGTTTGACCCCCATTGTAGAGTTTACCGGCCATGATGCGGCGCGCTGCTATATCCGGGGGATAGCTCCGGTGCACGATGGCGGGGGATTTGCCGCCCATCTCCAGGGTGACGGGTGTGAGGTTTTCAGAGGCCGCACGCATCACCTTACGCCCGATGTGCGAGGAGCCGGTGAAAAAGAGATGGTCGAACGACAGGGAAGAGAAATCGGCCGCCAGATCGGGTCCACCGGTCACGCAGCATACGTAATCGGACTCGAAGGTGCGTTCCACCATTTCGGCAATTTCCGCGGCCGAGCGGGGGGCGATCTCCGAGGGCTTCAGCATCACATGGTTACCGGCGGCCAGGGCGTCCACCAGAGGCGCCAGCGTGAGTTGCACCTGGTAGTTCCAGGCGCCCAGGATGCCGGCCACGCCCAGGGGCTGGTACTCATAACGTGCCGAGGCCGGCAGAAGAAACCAGGTTCCCGGAACGCGTTCGCCCTTCATCCAGCTCCGGAGGTGCAACCTGGCGTGGCGGATTTGATCGTGCAGCGGAAAGAGTTCCAGCAGGCGGGTTTCGTCGCGGGATCGTCCCCCGAAATCGGCGTCCAGCGCGCTTGCCAGTCGCTCCCCATGCTCCTCCAGGGCGATGCCCAGCCGCCGGAGGGCGTCCATGCGCCGCCGGTAGCCGGGCGCGCCGCGGGCAAAGGCCCGCTTTTGCCGCTCAAGTAGTCCCGTGAGATCGGTATTACTCATCGGTCGCGTCCCTTGAAGGTTTTCATGGAGTCGTAGATGCCAAACCAGTCGCCCACCACCTTGTCGAAGAGGCGGGAGGGCAGCAGACCCCTCAGCATGGGCAGCAGGTTGACGATCCATGGCATACGCAGGTGGCGGCTGCCGCGGTCTATGGCCCGGACGATGCGGGCTGCTGTCCTGCCGGGGTCGAGGATGGGCAGCAGGGGGGAGCGCACCCCCTCGAACATGCCGGTGTCGATGTAGTAGGGGGCCACGGTAAGCACCTTCACGCCGCTCTCTGCGCGCTCCATCTCCAGGTGCAGCGAATCGGACCAGCCGGTGAGGGCCCACTTGCTGGCACTGTAGGTAGCCATGTCGGGATTTCCCAGCATGCCGGCGGCCGAGGATATGTTGACGATGTGGCCACGGTCCCGTTCGATCATGCCTGGCAGCAGCTCGCGGGCCAGCAGCATGGGCGCCAAGCTGTTTACCTCCATGGTGGCGCGAATGGCCTCCGGGGACTGCAAGGCAAAGGGTCCGCCGGTCACGATCCCTGCGTTGTTGATCAGCACGTCGATAGATATGCCGGATTCCCGCACTTCGCCCAGCGCCCGGTCGACGGACTCCCGGTCGGTGACGTCCACCGTCTGTGTTGTGACAGCTCCACCGGTTTCACGCAGCTTCTGTGCGGCCTCCTCCAGGGCCTCCGGGCGGTTGTCCCAGGCCACCAGCCGGGGCACCCCGCGCTCCAACATCTCCCGGGCCATCAGGAAACCGATGCCGGAGGCGCAGCCGGTAACGAGAGCGGTCTGGTAGCGGGACAGGTAATTCATAGGCATGCAGGAATTTCCTTTTGCACACGATACGGTCTATAAGGCGGTTTTTCCACCAGGACGTGAAAGTTCCTTCAGGCAGCTTAAGGTTCGGGCGGCAAAAATGAGAGCGGCGAGCCCGAAGGCAGGGATGATGATGACGGCGGGCATAATCTCCTGTCCGAGCATGCCCATGGCGATAATTTTGGCCGTGAGGGCAACCATCATAAGCACCAGGAAGACCGGTGCCAGAAGGTAGCCGAGAGGTCGCTCCCTCAGCAGGAGCAAACCCGATACGAAAGCGAGCGGCAGCAGCAGACCCAGATCCAGTCCCTGCACGATGAGCGGAATCCCTTTTGCTTTAAGACAAAGGAGTCTTAATTTTAGATCATGCTTTTGTCTCAAGCCTGCGTTTACGGAATGCGTGCCGCCATCTACCTGGCCTCCAGGGACGACGGCGGCTATGTCTCCATCGGTACCATCAGCGAGAAGCTGGAGATCTCCGCCTACTTTCTTACCAAGATCCTGCAGGACCTGACCAAATCGGGCCTGCTGGAATCTCTCAAGGGTCCCCGCGGTGGAGTTCGCCTGAAAATGTCCGCGGGGGAGATTCGGCTCATCGACGTGGTGGAGGCCGTGGATGGCCTGGGGCTCGTCACCGATTGCATACTCGGCCTCCCCGGGTGCGGCGACCGCAAACCCTGTCCGGTGCACGAGGAGTGGGCCGAGGTCCGCAGCGAGCTTCGCGTTATGCTGGAGGAGAACACCCTGGCCGGACTGGCAGGGAAAGGCAAGAGCCTCAACCTACGCATCACGGAAGACGGGAAATTCGACTGGGCATCAGACGCCGGTTAGTTTTTAAGTCACGGTCGTCCTCCGGAAAGACCGCCTGTTCCCGTACCCCCGATATATCCCTCGTTCCGGCGGTAGGCGTTGGTACCCCCACCAGGAATCGAACCTGGATCTGAGGTTTAGGAAACCTCCGTTCTCTCCGATTGAACTATGGGGGCAGGTTATGTCCGGCGGCCAGCCGGGCGCGGCGACCGGGTCCCAACGATAAGCATTTCGCACTTTAAAACGCAAGCGGCGAGGCGGCGGTAGGCCGGCAGTCCAGGATCTGTAACATCGCGGCCGAATTGCAGTACAAGGAAACCCTGTTTATCCTTTCACCTGACCCGGACCATGAAATCATATCTCCTGATCCTTTCCATGCTGCTGGCCGTCCTGGCGGCAGCCTCCCCCGACGCCCGCGGCCAGGTTACCATACGGGGTACGGTCACCGACGCCGAAACGGGCGAAACCCTCCCCTCCACCAATATCTCCATCGAGGGCACCTATCGCGGCACCATCACCAACAAAGACGGCCGCTATACGCTGACCATCGCCGACTCCCTGCTGCCGGCCCGGCTGCGCGTGCGCTTTATCGGCTACAAGACCCAGCACCGTACCATCACCGCCGAATCGGACACCCTGCAGGATTTCCGGCTCCCACGCTCTATCCATGAGCTGGGCCAGCTTGTGGTTTCAGGAGAGGACCCCGCCATCCGCATCATGCGGGAGGTCATCCGGCGCAAGCAGATCTGGCGCGCTGAGCTGGAGACCTACCAGTCGGAGGCCTATACCCGCCAGGTGCTTTCCAACGACACCTCCATTGTCATGATCAGCGAGACCGCCTCTACGGCGTACTGGGACCAGGATCGGGGGCACCGGGAGGTGGTCCACTCGAGGCGGCAGACGGCCAACATCCAGGAGAGCGAGAATTTTACGGGGGTGAGCTATGTACCGAATTTCTACGACGACAACATCGATGTGTCCAGTTACGACGTGATGGGGGTCACCCACCCGGACGCCCTGGACTACTACCACTTCGAGATCGCCGACCGCACCACCCTTGACGGGAAGACGGTCTACGAGATGAAAGTCAGCCCCAAACGCAAGTTGCAGCCCCTATTCGAGGGCACCATCTGGGTGCTGGACGAGGAGTATGCCCTGCTGGAGGTGCGCCTGCGTCCCACCGACGTGGTCAATTTCCCCCCGCCCGTACGCGAGTTCGACACCTACTTCGAGCAGCAGTTCGACAATTACGGCGGTGATTTCTGGCTGCCGGTGGACATGCGTATCGAGGGGAGTGTGAAAATCTCCATGATCGGGTTGGAGTTCCCGCGCATCGCCTTCCGGCAGGTGGCCCGCATCACCGATTATCGTGTGAATGAGGGCGTACCGGACTCTCTCTACGAGCAGGAGGGCACCATTTCGGCGGATGCCGATTCCGTGCGCAGCGACTCCATAACTGTCCGACGCCTTGAGCCCATTCCCCTCTCCCAAAGCGAGCAGGAAGCCTACGCAAACCTGGACTCCACGGCCACCCTCGAGAAGGCTTTCCAGCCCAAGGGATTCCTGGTTACCTTGCTTGACCTGGACCTCTCAGTCGATGCCGGCGAGGGTTCCGGCGGGGGAGGTGGGGGCGATTCCGGTTCGGGCGGAAACGGCGGGAGCTCCGGCGATGGATTCAACTTGCCCGGAAGCCTGACGCCCGACCCGCGTTTCAACCGGGTGGACGAGCTCTATGCGGGGGCGCGCTATGAGATGGAACTTCTGGACGGACTGGACCTGGATCTGGGTGGCGGCTACAGCACCGGATACGGCGAGTGGAGTTACGGCGGGGGACTGGATTACGCCTTTTCCTGGGGCGGCGGCATCTCCCAGCGTCTCTCCCTCTCCGGGCGCGCCGGTACAGCCACCCGTTTCGACTCCTTTATTTACCATCCCTATATGACCCTGCTGCCCAACCTGCTGGGCTATCGGAATTACTACGACTATTACCGAAGCGAGGGAGTGGAGCTCTCCTCCACCCTTTTCATCAACCGTCACGATTTTTCCCTGCAGGCCGGGTGGCGGAGCGGGGAGCACCGTTCCCTGGAGGCCAACAGCGCGTGGGACCTGCTGGGAAGGAGCAACACGCCCCGGTTTAATCCGCCGGTGGACGAGGGCAGGCTGGCCTCGGTGTTCGTGGAGGCGGGCTACAACCGGGACACGGGCTACAACTTCGGTATTACGGGCATGAACCGCATCGAGGCGGGCCTGGAATATGCCCACCCCGACCTGGGCGGCGACTTCAGTTTCACCCGCCTCCATGCCCGCATCGACTGGAATTTTCCCACCTTTTTGAATCGCCGCCTTTTCCCCAACACCCTCGACCTGTCGCTGACAGGAGGAACAAGCGCCGGCGAGCTGCCCATGCAGCGCATGGGTACGGTGGACGGGTCCCTCGGCTTATTCTCGCCTTTCGGCAGCCTGAAGACCCTGCGGAATCGTCCCTACGAGGGCGAGCACTGGCTGGCACTCACCGCCGAACACAACTTCCGCACCGTGCCCTTTGAACTGCTCGGGCTCCGTCCGCTGGTCCAGCGCCACTGGAGCCTGATCGTTTTTGGGGGCATCGCCCGCACGTGGATTTCCGACAGCCGGTTTGCCGCCCTGGAAAACGAATTCGGGTTCATGCCGGCCGCCACTTCGCCGGTTCACTACGAGGCAGGGGTTTCCCTCAACGGCATACTCGGCATTTTCCGCGTTGATTTCGCCCAGCGTCTTGATGATCCCTCCTTCATGGTGAGCCTGAGCGTCTCCCGCTACTTCTGAACGGGCACGGCCGGTGCCGGCCCATTCCCTCCGCATCGGCATAGCGGCTGGCGGCATGTTTCGTCCAAAAAAAACGGGTCCCGATCGTCTCGGAACCCGCTTTTGATGGTCAAGAGCTTGTGCGCCCTGTTCTTGCCCTAGTTGTTGGGAGAGAACTGAAGGGTGCTGATGGGATGCGACTCGGCCCGGCGGTTTTTACGGCAACCCTGACCCGGATCCTGGTCCATGCAGGGCACGGGGGCTTTGCCAAGACCGCGCGAATTGATGCGGTCGGCGGAGATGCCGTTCTCGATGTAGAAGTCGGTCACCGAGGCGGCGCGGCGCTGGCTGAGGCGCTGGTTGTACTGGTCGCCGCCCACGTGGTCGGTGTAGGCGTCGATGCGGATGTTGAAGCTGGGTGCGTTCATCAGCTGCTGGATGTTTTCCTTCAGCAGGCGCGCGGCTTCGGCATCGATGTTTGACATGTCGAAGTCAAAGTTGACGGTGGCCAGGTCACCCTCTTCCAGCCAGGCTGGGTCGGAGGCGTCGGTGGGGTTGGTGCCCATCTCGATCTCCTGGGCGTCGGAGAATCCGTCGCCGTCGCTGTCGCTGTTGTTGGGATCGGTGTTGTGGGTCATAACCTCGTCGTAGTCGTTGAGGCCGTCCCCGTCGCTGTCCGGGTTGTTGGGATCGGTGCGATACTGGTTGATCTCATCCCCGTCGTTGAGGCCGTCCCCGTCGCTGTCGGGGTTGTTCGGGTCGGTGTTGTGGGAGTTCACTTCAGCCCCGTCGGTCAGGCCGTCCCCGTCGGTGTCTTCGTTGAGGGGGTCGGTGTTGTACTGGTTGACTTCGTCTCCGTCGGTCAATCCGTCGCCGTCGGTGTCCGGGTTGTTGGGATCGGTTCCCAGGTCCATCTCTTCGGCATCGGTCAGGCCGTCCCCGTCGGTGTCAACGGGCTCGGTCTGCTGCATGGTATCCTCTTGAGACTTACAACCGTATTGGACCGCAACGACGCCGCCCATCAGGAATAAAACGAGTAGTAGGTTGAGAGCTCTTTTCATCGTGGTGTTACTCCTCTGTTGGTTTGATTGAAATATTGGGACTGATGTTGGTTGAGATCCTTTCCGCCCGCAGTGTTAAAAAGGAAAGCCCAAAATAATGAACCTTGCCATCTCAAACAAAAAATCTGCTCGAGAGTTAGCATAAAGATGAAATTCACCCTATATTGGGAGCCTTCCAAAAGGGGCTATAGCTCAGCTGGCTAGAGCGCTTGCATGGCATGCAAGAGGTCCGGGGTTCGAATCCCCGTAGCTCCACACCCGCCTGAGTTGCGGCCGTTGACAAGCCGGGAATGATCCCTGGCATCCCGTTGCAGCCGTTGATCCCTGTTGATCTTGTTAGACCCTACTATTTACCATTTAATTGGTGATAAATCAATCGGCGGGCCGAACAGGGCATAATAGGGGCGGCCGGGCCGGGATGAAACCGGCATATTGCGGCCTATCAGGTTTGCGATGTTCCGTCCGCCGAATGTATATTTACAGTCTTTGAGGGTAAGCCCTACGCAGCCAGCTCCCTCTGAACTCCGTCAGGACCGGAAGGTAGCAGCGGTAAGAGGTCGCAGCGGCGTGATGTAGGTAGCTTACCCTCTCTTTTTTTTAGGTATTCCCCCACACGGCCTGTCTCCATTTTTAGCCGTTATATACGCTCAGCTGATCTTCGAGGCTATATCCTCTGCAATGTGTTCGGCGTGCACCCGCGAGTTTTCGATAAACAGGCTGCTGGTGTCCATGCCGCCGCAGACCACCCCCGCCACATAGACGCCGTGGCGCGTGGTCTCCAGGCTGGCGTCATCGAATCGCGGCATGCGCTTTTGGTCCTCCGTCAACTCGATACCCAAGCGGTGCATGAGCTCGTAGTTGGGTTTGTAGCCCGTCATGGCCAGTACGAAGTCGTTGGGTATGACTTTTTCGCCGTCCGGTGTTTCCAGTACCACCTCGCCGGGACGAATTTCGCGCACTTCCGTATTGAAATAGCCGGTGATTTCTCCCTCGGCAATGCGGTTTTCGATGGCCGGCTTCACCCAGTACTTGACCGACTCCTTGAGGGCATCGCTTCGTACGGCCATGCTTACCTGGGCGTTGGCGTGCCAGGTTTCCAGGGCGGCGTCCACCGCGGAATTCCCTCCGCCGATGACCAGCACCTTCTGCCAGGCGTAGGCGTGGGCTTCGTCGTAGTAGTGCTTAACTTTGGGCAGCTCCTCGCCCGGCACGCCCATCATGCGCGGCACGTCGTAGAAACCGGTGGCGGCCACCACCTTGTCGGCTTTGTAGCGGTCCTTGTCGGTCTGCACCGTAAAGGCGCCGTCCGTGCCCTCAATGGATTGAACTTCCTCGTAGAGGTTGACCGGCAGTTCGTGGTGTTCGGCCGCCCGGCGGTAGTATTCCAGGGCCTCGCGGCGCGTGGGCTTCGGGCCGTGGGAGATGAAGGGCACCCCGCCGATCTCCAGCCGGTCGGAGGTGGAGAAAAAGGTCATGTCTTTGGGGTAGTTGAAGATGCTGTTGACCAGGCAGCCGCGTTCGATGATACGCAGGGGGATGCCCCGCTGTTTGAGGGCGATGCCGGTGGCCAGGCCTATGGGACCGGCGCCGATGATGATGACCATGGAGGCTCAGATTGAGGTGAGAATGTTACGGGAGGGCAAAGATACAAAAAGGCCGGCAAGTCGGCAGCCTGTGCGGGGAGACCCGTTACAGCCGCCCGGCCAGGAAGCGCAGGAGCGTATGGCTGAGCCAGTTCCCGTACTTCCCGCGAAAGCCCACGTGGCCCCCGCTGTCCGTCAGCAGGTAATCCAGATCGGGGTTGGCCAGGATCTTCTGCATGGGCAGGGCCTCTACGGGACAGATGGGGTCCTCGCGGGAGTGTACCAGCAGGCTGGGCGTGCGGATGTCCTCCAAAAAACGGCGCGCCGAGCAGGTATAGTAGTAATCCTCGGCCCCGTTAAAACCGTGCACGGGGGCGGTGACCTTGTGGTCGAAGCCGTAGAGAGTGGTGCCCTCAAAGGAGGGCAGCTCGGGATGATGTTCCCGCTTGCGCGCCAGTTTCTGACGGAGCGTGCGGAGGAAGAGTTGTTCGTAGAGGCGGTTGAATCCGCGCGAGAGGGCCAGTGACCCCAGCTTCAGGTCGTAGGGAGCTGAGACCGCCGCGGCGGCGTAAAGGGGCGTCTCCCCGCCTTCCTCTCCCAGGTATTTCAGCAGGGCGTTGGCGCCCAGGGAAAAGCCCACGGCGGTCAGGCGGCGCCCCGGGAAGTGCCGATCCGCCCATTCGAAAACGGTGCGGTAGTCGTCGGTCTCCCCGGAGTGGTAAAAGCGCGGGCGGCGGTTCATCCGGCTGCCGCAGCTCCGGAAGTTTACCGCACACGCCGCAAACCCTTCCGTCGCGAGCGCCCGCATCATGGAGGCCATGTAGTAGCGGTCGGAGGAGCCCTCCAGCCCGTGGAAGAGCACCACGCAGGGCCCCTCGTTCTCCTCCCCCGCCAGGTCCAGTTCCAGAAAATCGTCGTCGGGCGTGGGGATCTCCACACGCCGATGGGGAGGCTTGCTGGTGTCGCCCAGCAGGGAGGAGGCGATGGTCTGGGCGTGTCCCCCGCGGCACCATGCCGCAGGACGGAAGGGGACGGGGTCTCGGAGGGAGCTCTGCATGCGTCAGGTTGAGGCTGTGGACGGTCGTGCGACGCCGGGGCGCCAGATTAAATTGCTGTTACGAATGCGGTAAAAAATAAACTATCTGGACATAAGTCTGTATCTTTGGACGAAATCCCAACAGAGAAGAGCTGCAGACCTGACGATGACCCACCGATTCGACGACACCGAGCCCGTACAGACCGATTCCAACAAGAAAACCGTATCGGCTTCGCGCGTACGCATGAATGAACTGGTCATGCCCAACGACACCAATCCCCTGGGCAACCTGATGGGGGGACGTCTGCTGCAGTGGATGGACATCTGTTCGGCCATATCCGCCCAGCGCCACTGCAACCGCAACGTGGTGACGGTGTCGGTGGACAACGTGGAGTTCAAGAACGCCATCAAACTGGGCGAGGTGGTGGTGATCGAGGCCGAGGTGACCCGCGCCTTCACCACCTCCATGGAGGTGGCCATGCAGGTCTGGTCGGAGAACCTGCGAACCGGCGACAGGGAACTCTGCACCACTTCGTTTTATACCTTTGTATCGGTGGACGCCGACGGCAAGCCGGTGCCCGTACCCGGTATCATCCCCGAAAGCGACTTCGAAAAGGAGCGGCATGAGCAGGCCGCCGAACGCCGCGAGATGCGACTGAAGATCTCCCGGCAGAATCTCGAGGCCCACCGCAGGAATAAAAACCGCGAATCATGAGTTCTGTGCCCCCAAAGGCCTCCCCCAGCAATGGGGTGCCCGCCAAGCGTATCGCGGCCATCGACCTGGGCACCAACTCCTTCCACACGGTCATCGTAGATATCTATCCCGACCGGAGTTTCCGGACGGTGGACAAGCTCAAGGAGATGGTAAACCTGGCCGGGAAGGGCATGCAGCGCCGCCTGGGCGCGGAGGCCATGGAGCGGGGCCTTTCGGCCCTGCGCAAGATCAGGATGCTCTGCGACAGCCTGGGCGTT
Organism: Balneolaceae bacterium; assembly: GCA_034521445.1. NCBI lineage: Bacteria > Pseudomonadati > Balneolota > Balneolia > Balneolales > Balneolaceae > Balneolaceae bacterium. The sequence continues at coordinate 44,728 of JAXHMM010000001.1, forward strand.
GAAGACATTCTGGCCTACGCCACCAGCGCCATCCGGGAGGCGGAGGACGGCGGGGAGTTCATCCAGCGGATGATCGACGAGATCGGTATCAAGGCCCACGCCATCTCCGGCATGATGGAGGCGCGCCTGATCGCAAGGGCGGTGATGCACGCGGTCACCCTGGATGAGGAGCCCGTGCTGATGGCCGATATCGGGGGAGGCAGCGTGGAGCTGACGGTGGCCGGACGCGACCGCTTCCATCATGCCTGCAGCCTCAAGATCGGGGTGGCGCGCATGGCGGCGGAATATGTGGCGTCAGACCCCCTTTCCAAGGGGGAGATCAAAAAGCTGCGGGCGCGCTACCGAAGGGAGCTGGAGCCCATGGCCGAGGTAATGGAGAAGCACCCCGTCCGCACGCTTATTGGTACCTCGGGCACCATGGAAAACATCGCCCTGATGATCGCTGCACGAAAAGACCTCAACGCCTCCCTCACCCTCAACGAACTGGAGTTCAGACAAAAGGATTACCGCGACTTCTATCGCGAGTTTATTAACATGGACCGCAGGGAGCGTCTCACGCAGAAGGGACTGGAGGAGAAGAGGGTGGACATCATCGCGCCCGGCGTGGTGTTGCTGGACCACCTGATCCGTTCGTTCGGCATCGACAGGATCAAGATTTCCGAGTTTGCCCTGCGTGAGGGGATGATTCTCCACTACATCGACAAGCAGAAGGAACAGCTCGACATGGAACTGAAGATCAGCAGGGAGATCGGCCCCGATCCGCGCCGGCGCAGCGTGCACGAGCTGCTGCGCAAATGCGACTGGCACGAAAGCCACTCACGGCACGTGACCGACCTTGCGCTGCAGCTCTTCGACGCCCTGCAGCAGGAGCTGAAGCTGCCGGAAGGCGACCGCGAGCTGCTGGAATACGCTTCCCTCATGCACGACATCGGCTATTACATTTCCCACCGCAAGCACCACAAACACGCCCTCTACCTGATCCGTAACGCCGACCTGAAGGGCTTCCGCGAAGACGAGATCAATCTCATGGCCAACGTGGCCCGCTACCACCGCCGCTCCACGCCCAAAAAGCGGCACAAGCGTTTCCGGAAGCTGGACAAGCCGCTAAAATCAAGAGTGCGCAGGCTCTCGGCCCTGCTGCGGGTGGCCGACGGGCTGGACCGCAGCCACTATCAGAACGTGCGTAGGCTGGAAATTGAAAGGGACGAGGAGCGTCTTCGTCTGCTCATCACCACCGAAGGCGACCCGGAGCTGGAAATCTGGGGCGCCATGCGCAAGCGCCACCTCTTTGAGGAGGTCACCGGTTGCCGCCTGGAGATTCACCGGCTGCGCGGGGGCGAGGTGGTTGAAACCGAGCAGCCCGACCCTTTCCCCGAGTACAAGTCCTAGATGTCTCCGGCCGATGGCGGCATTTCCCGTTC
>JAXHMM010000002.1 GCA_034521445.1 Balneolaceae bacterium
AAACGCCGTAAGTCCTTGCCTGTCAAATAGTACCGGAGGTCGGATTCGAACCGACACGGGTGTTACCCCATTGGTGTTTGAGACCAACGCGTCTACCAGTTCCGCCACTCCGGCATGATAGGCAGGACAATATAAGCATTCCCTGCTGCCGGTTGAAAGGAATTTGATGGGGCGGCTCTTGCCGGGGTCAGTCTCCCGCGTAGCCCCTGGGATTATGGGACTGCCAGTTCCAGGCGTCCCGGCACATTTCCTCCAGGCCTTTTTCGGCCTCCCAGCCCAGCTCGTCCCGTGCGAGGGAGGGATCGGCGTACACCTCGGCCACGTCGCCGGCCCGTCGGCCGGTGATTTCGTAGGGAATTTCCCTTCCCGTGGCCTGCTCGAAGGCCTGCACCATCTGGAGCACGCTGTAGCCGGTGCCGGTGCCCAGGTTGTAGGTGACCGTCCCGGGATGGTCCTGCAGCTTCCGGAGGGCGCTCAGGTGACCCCGCACCAGATCGACCACGTGAATGTAGTCGCGCACGCCGGTGCCGTCCACCGTAGGGTAGTCGTCGCCGAAAACCGAGAGTTTCTCCAACCGTCCCACCGCCACCTGGGTGATGTAGGGCATCAGGTTTTGTGGAGCGGCGCCCGGGTCCTCACCGATCAGGCCGCTGGGATGGGCGCCCACCGGATTGAAATAACGCAGCAGGGCTACGTTCCAGGCGGGATGGGCCCGCTGAAAATCGCGCAGCATCTCCTCTATATAGAGCTTGGTCCGCCCGTAGGGATTGTAGGGGGAGACGGGCGCCTTTTCGGTGATGGGCACTTCGTCGGGATCGCCGTAAACGGTGCAGGATGAGCTGAAAACCAGGTTCTCCACCCCGTGGTGCAGCATGCACCGGCAGAGGCAGATGGTGCCTCCAAGGTTGTTGTCGTAGTAAAAAAGGGGTTTTTCCACCGATTCCCCGACCGCTTTGGAGCCGGCGAAGTGGATGACCGCATCGATGTCGTGCTCGTCAAAGATGGCCTCCAGGGTTTTCTCGTCGCGCAGATCTGCCTCGTAAAAGGACGGTTTGTGGCCCGTGAGTTCCTCTATGCGTGCGAGCACCTCGGGACGACTATTGGCCAGATTGTCTACGATCACCGCCTGGTGTCCCCCTTCAAGAAGTTCCACGACCATATGACTGCCGATGTATCCGGTGCCGCCCGTTACCAGTATCTCACTCATGCTTATTGGGTTCCCAGTTGATAGGTTGACCTGAAAGTAGGCAGGCAGTCCATGCCAGTCAACCGCAGCGGTGCAGGTCCGTCAGTCCAGCTGTTCCAGGTATTGTTCGTTGCCCAGCAGGTTCATGTAGCGAAGTATCCAGGCCTGGCGTTCATACATGTAGGGGGATGGATGGGCCAGATCGTAGCGGTGCGGGGCGGGCAGAACCGTGGCCATCAGGGCGCTCCGGTAGCGGTCCAGGCGGTCGGCCGGTACACCGAAAAAGTGCTGTGCGGCGGCCTCCACCCCGTAGATGCCCTCCCCGAACTCCACCACGTTCAGGTAGATCTCGAGTATGCGCTGTTTGCCCATCAGCAGTTCCATCCAGAGGGCGAACCAGGCTTCCAGTCCCTTGCGCAGGTAGGAGCGGTTCGGAGTGAGATAGAGGTTCTTGGCCAGCTGCTGGCTGATGGTGCTGGCGCCGCGCAGCGACTCGCCCCGTTCATACTCCTGCAGGGCATCCTGTACCGACGAGAGATCGATACCCCAGTGCGTGGCGAAACGCTGGTCTTCGGCCGTGATGACCGCCATCTTGAGGTGGGGGGAGATGCGTTCCCAGGGCATCCATTCCTGCTGCATGCGATACTCCTGAGCGCCGTACCACCAGGCCGACAGATGACGCTGCAGCATGAAGGAGGTGGTGGGGGGATTGATCCACTTGAAGGCGAGCACCGAGAGGAGGGTAAAAAGCAGAAAGGCCGCCGCCAGACGGCTGATCCATTTCCAGAGAAAACGCAGCCCGCTACGAAAGTATAAAGGTTGCCCTTGTTCCATCAGGAGATCAACAGATATGGGCGGGCCGAGAGTCTCAGGATTCGAGCTCCTTCATCTCTACGATGATCTGGTCGCAGAGTTTGGTCATTCGATCCACGGACGTCTCCTTCTCCTCCTTATCGGATTCGCCCTCAAGAAGGTTTTTTCCATGCTCGTACTCCTCCAATAGCTCCTCGAATTCCAGCATCTGGGCCGAGGGTTTGATCTTGTGGCCCGCTTTGCGCAGGAACTCCACGTCGCCGGTTTCAAATGCCCGTGCGTAGTGGTTGCGGAATTCAGTGTAGGATTCCACCGCGGCCCCGGCGAACTCCTTCAGGTATTCCTCGTCGTCGTAGAGCAGTTTTCGAACTTTTTCCTCATCTACCATGCCAGATCACCAACTACTTCTTATTATTAGATTTCACCGGGATTCTGAGGGGCGCTCTCCCGGGTGACACCGTGGGGGGCGGGACGACCCTCCTCGTCGAGGTGCACGAAGACGATTTTATCGATCCTGATAATGGTTTCCTTGGAGAACTTGTTGCGTACGACGCAGCGTACGGTGATAGAGGAGGTGCCGAAGCTTACGGTCTCCATGCCGATCTCGATGATGTCGCCCAGCTCGGCCGAGCTGACGAAGTCGATTTCCGACATGAACTTGGTGACCAGGTTGCCCCGTCCCAGCTGGCAGCTTACGAATATGGCCGACTCCTCGTCGATCCAACTCAGCACGGAACCCCCGAAGAGGGTACCGTGGGCGTTCAGGTCCTGTGGTTTGATGAGCTTGCGGCTGTAGAAATTCATGGATGGATGCTGGCGGTCCGGTTGGTGAGCAATTCGTCTATCATTTTTTCTGCCGCAGGGTGTCGCTGGCCTGGCGGCTCAGGTAGGTGGAGCCGAAGCGCTCCACCATGCGCCTGTAATATCTCCTGGATTTATCACTATTTCCACTGCGGTGGGCTTCCAGCAGAAGTTCATAGTAAATTTCGTTGGCCACATCCTGTACGGGGTACTGTTCGGCGAGTTCTTCCATGAAGCCTATCACCTCGGGGGTGTGTCCCAGCACGTCCAGGAAGAGGGTGCGGTTGGCCCGCCAGAGCATCCAGAGGGGAGAGGTCAACGGCAGGCCGAGCATGGCCTCCCGCAGCAGGGTGGGGTTGACGGCGAGGGAGTCCTGCACGTCGCCGGGGGGAATGCCGGCACGAATCTCCTGAAGGCGCCGCTGCATGTCGAGGTAGCGCACAAAGTAGGATGCCGAGTACACATATCCGGCGTAGAGTACGTGGCGCATGGGTGTGGTGAGGCTGTCCCCGGAAGCGGAGGACAGGCGGTTTTCGATGCGGCGCATGGACTTCCCATGGAAATAGGGATTCATCATAACCCGCTGTTCCCGCCAGATTTCGTGCCAGTAGGCCATTAGGCTGTCCTCGTTGGCCGACCGACTGCTAAGCTCCGGGTCGGTGAAGGCTTCGAGGTAGGCTTTGCGTCCGGGATTTCGAAAAGTGAATATTTCGCGATTGAGCCGCTCCTCCGCAGCGGGCTCCATGGTCCAGGTGGACTGGTTCGGGTCCCGCATCCCCGAGACATAGATGCCGCCGTTGAAGTCCCTGAAATAGACCGAGTCGGCCCGGTAGGTGAAGCGCACACTGTCACCTTCTACAGGTATAACCGCCACAAAGCTGTTCTCCGGGCCGGGTTCGTAATACGATGCGCCGGGAAATACCAGCCGGTCGCCTCCCAGTCCCATTAGCTGGTATCGCAGGGTGTCCAGGCTGGTAGCCACGGCCGCCTCCAGGACGGGTCCCCCGCGGTGCTCGAATTGCACCCCCTTCTGGTAGCTGAAGCCGTTGAAGGAGCCGAATACGCGAATCCACTTGGTGTACTGCGGTTTGTGAAAATAGCGGTCGCGAACCAGCGTGACCGGGTCGAGGCGGATTTCGAAGTTCAGCTCGCCGGGCTGCCGTATCCAGAGAAGGATGGTGAAGGTCTTGTGCATAACGCCGTAGGCCTGCAGGCGGTAGAGGCCGGCCCGGTCTGCAACCAGAGAAAAGTGGCCTCCGGCGTTCAGCATGGTCTCCTGCGAACGAAAAAGGGCGTCGTCCGACCAGGGTTCCAGGCTAACGATCCCTGCAGGGAGGGGCGAGCCGTCCAGACTGGTCACCGTGCCGGAGAGGCGGGCTTCGCCGTGCTCCTGCGCTCGGGCGGGCAGGGCGGCCAGCAACCCTGTGAGCAGTGCAGTCAGGAAGACGCCAATGACGTGGGACAACCGGTTGGAACTAATAAAATCTATGGTTTGGTGCATGGCGGATTATTTACTAAGAATATAATACTTGTGTCACCGCTCGTGCAAATTTATGCATAAATTACCTTGCCCGTTTTCGGTTGATTACTTCCGGTAAGGTGAGATACGGCAGGAAAACGTCAACGCTCACCGCCTGCCATCTGTTTTGCCTCGGGCATGCGCCGCAGGCGGTACATGCTCAGGATGCCGAAGAGGGGACCGGCGCAGAGAATCAGGAAGGAGTAGTGCCAGCCGAGGGACTTTTCCAGCTCGGGCAGAAGACGGATGCTCACCATGGTCAGCAGGAATCCCAGGCTGGTCTGTACCGTCAGGGCCGTGCCGATGTAGCGCGGATCGCTCAGTTCGGAGACGGCGGTGCTGAACTGCGCGCTGTCGGCCACCACGGAAAAGCCCCAAACCAGGCAGAGTACGGTGGCCGCCAGGGGCCAGTCGAAGAGCAGTCCGGCTGTGGCGGCGCATCCGCCTGAAATAAGCAGGCTGGTGATGGTCACCCGCGTGCGGCCCGCCTTGTCGGCCCAGGAGCCCGCCATCACGCATCCCAGCGCCCCGATGCCGATTACGGCAAAGCCGGCCAGCCTTGCCATGGGTTCCGGCCAGCCCGCCGCGCGGTAGCTCGCCAGCAGAAAAAGCGGCACCCAGGTCCACATCGCATAGAGTTCCCACATGTGTCCCAGGTAGCCGAAGTTGGCCATGCGTGTGGGCTTGTAGCTGAAGCCCCGGAGGGCGTAGCGCCAGTTGAAAGGCACGCGATCCACCCTGTAGGGTCCCAGTGACACGGCATACCGCGCCAGGAATCCCCCGAAGATGGCCAGCATGCTGGTGGTCTGCAGCACGGCCGACCAGGGCGGGAGTCCGCCGCCCCCTGAAAAGGAGAAGGCGTTCAGCAGGTGGGGCAGGGCGGAGCCCAGGGTGAGCGCACCCACCAGTACCCCTATACCGAAGCCGCGATCCTTCTTGCAGAAGGTGGTGACGATTTTCATGCCGGGAGGGTAGACGCCGGCCAGGCAGGCGCCTGTTAGAAAGCGCAGGGCGATCATCAGCTGCGGATCGCCCGTCAGGGTGATGGCCCCGTTGAAGGCGGCTCCCAGCAGGGAGGCGTAGAGGAAGAGACGCCGCGCGTCCAGCCGGTCGGCCAGGTTGAGCAGGGCACTCAGCAGCGCGCCCGCCACGAAGCCGGCCTGTACGCTCATGGTCATCCAGGAGGCCTCGGAACTGCTGAGATTGAACTCGGCGGTGAGCTGGGGCACCACGGCGGATGCCGAGAACCAGAGGCTCATGGCCAGCAGTTCGGCCAGGGCGAGCAGCCAGAGATTTTTGGAACGGCAGGGCGTGTCGGTCACCGTTGGGGGACTGGATTGAATGTCAGTGGCTGGAGAGAAATTCCCGGAGCAGCTCCATAAACCGGTCGGGACGCTCCATGAAGGCGAAATGACCGCTGCGCTCCAGGAGTTCCATGCGGGCCTCCGGCAGTACCTTCGCCAGGGTATCGCCGCTGATAGAGGCTGAGGGTTCCTCCTCACCGTAGATCAGCAGGGTGGGAGTGGCCAGGGAGTCGAGGCGCGGGTAGAGGTCGAAGGCGCTCGACTCGCCCACCAGCATGCCAAACATCTGGCTGCGCCCGGGGTAGTCCTCGGGCACGTAGAGCTCCAGACCCTCGGCCAGGGCCGGTTCGTGAAACTGGGGGCGGAAGGCGTGGCGCAGAAGTTCTTCGCGGGCTTCGGGCTCGCCGGCCGGAAGGCCGGGGTGTTGCGCAGGCTGTCACGCTGCTGCAGGTACGAGGGGTCCAGTCGCGAGGAGAGAGCCTGCTGCTCAGCCTGCCAGTGCGCTGAGCTGGGGGGCATGGGACTCACCAGCGTCAGCGACCGCAGCGATTGGGGATAGGCCAGGGCATAGCGCAAGGCCAGAAAACCACCCCAGGAGTGTCCCAGCAGGTGCACCCTATCCAGCCCGAGGTGGCGGCGCACCGCCTCGATATCCTCCGTAAAGCGGTCCAGCGTCACGTTGGCACTGTCCGATTCAGGGGAGGATCGTCCGCTCAGGCGCTGGTCCATGAAGACCAGGCGGTAGTCGGAAGACAGTTCCCTGAGCCAGGGCTCCATGTATCCGTGATCCAGGAGGGGTCCCCCGTGCACCACCATCAGCGGCTCCCCGGCACCCATGACCTGGTAGTCAGAGGCGGGTGTCCTCCAGCTCCACGTAGCCTTCCTGCGGCGCGCCGGCCGGGCCTACACCCCGCAGCGACCAGGCCCAGGAACAGGATGTTTAAAAGGAGGTATCTATATGATATGGAGTAGTTTATATTATTCATTTCGCGTGCTTTCCAGGAGGCTTCCCAGTTCAGACCGGCTGTAGACCGCGCCCTGCTGCACCACCCAGGCGATCGCACGGGTGTTGGAGATTTCCTCCAGCGGATTGCCCTCCAGCAGGAGCAGATCGGCCGCGTAGCCCGGGGCCACCTTGCCGTAGCGGTCGTCCACCTCCAGCCAGCGCGCTCCGTTGATGGTGGCCGCCTGCAGGGCCGCCAGGGGAGGCAGGCCGTTGTCGACGAGTCGCTGCAGCTCGCGGTGCAGCGACTGCCCCGGGTAGACAAAGGAGTTGTAGGGTCCTGCGTCGGAGCCGGCCAGGATGCTCACGCCAGCCTCGTACATGGGACGGATCATCTCCCCGAAATCCTCGTTCATGGCCAGCTGGAAGGCCACGGCTTCCTCGCTGCGGCGCTGGGCTCCCATCAGGCGGCCCTGGTAGGTCTGCCGGATGCCCGGGTCGATGTAATCGAGGTAGGGATCTCCGGAATGGTCCGCTTCGTGCAGGTGGTCCAGCACCTCGCTGATATAGAGGGTGGCCACCACGGCGGTGCCCTCCTCAGCCATTATCTCAAAGGTCCTCTGCGCCGTTTCCGGGTCGTAGGTCTCCATGACCCGCTCCAACACCTCGTAAAAACCGAGGGGGTCTTCGTCGTTCATGCGGGCGGTGTACTCGCGCGTTAGTGCGTTGGCCTCGCTGGAGGCGGCCTTGTAGACGTAGTACATGTGTTCGGTGGCGTCCAGGCCCAGCCGCACGGCGTTGCGGAAATCGACCGAGAATGGCATATGTCCGGAGACCTTCATGCCTCGCTCCTCGGTGTGCTCGAGAATGGCCGTGTAGACCTCGGGGGAGATGGTGCTGTCGTATATTTTCACGTAGTCGGCGCCAATAGCCTGCAGGGAGTCGAGGGCCTCAGGCACCTGCTGAGGTGTCTCCAGCTCGATGGAGCCGTCCCAGCGGGCGTCGGGACCATCCAGTTTCGGTCCGGAGGTGTAGATGCGCGGCCCCTCCAGGCTGCCGGCCCGCACCAGGGAGTCCCACTCGAGCACGTGCGGGGTGATGTCGCCCCCCGCGTCACGCACCGAAGTGATACCGTTAGCAAGGTAGAGTTTCAGCAGCTCGCGGTTCGAGGCCGCCAGGCTGTCCCCGCCGCGAAAATGCACGTGCATGTCCCACAACCCCGGCATAAGGAAGGCCCCGCCCGCGTCCAGGGTATCGGCCGCCGCCGGGGTGGAGCCGGCCGGTCCTAACTTGTGGATTATCCCGTCGCGCACGGTGAGGCTGCGGTCCTGCAACACCTCGCCGGTCTCCATGTCAATAATGTTGGCGTGGTGGATGGCCAGGTCGTTCGCGGGTCCGCCGCAGCCGACGGCCAGCAGGAACAGAAGAAGGCCCGGTAGGGCCATGATTCGGAAAGGGAAAAAGCGTTTCATGGCTGAGCAGTTGTGTTTAGGTCTTCGGTGTTGAATAATTCCGGGGTCCGCGGCCGGGCGCTTGCATCAGCGCCAGTCACCGGCGGAATCGGGTCCCAGCCGCCCTTCGGCGGCCTGCAGAAGGGCATCGGGGTTATAGACGATTCCGCCCTTGACTACCGCACGCACGTCGCGGGTATGGGTGATATCCTGGAGGGGATCCCCGCCAGCCACAAAAAAGTCGGCGTATTTGCCCTCTTCGATGGTGCCCAGGCGGTCAGCCGCATGCCGATGGCCCGGGCCCCGTTGGTGGTGGCGATCCTCAGCACCTCGTGGCCGGGTATGCCTGCCAGGGTCATGGCCTGCATCTCGCGGTGGGCGGCGAAGCCCCCCAGGAAGGGGAGGGTGGATTTCATGACGGGACGGTCGGTGCCCAGGGTAATGCGTCCCCCCGCCTCCCAGTAGCGCTTCAGGATGGCCTTCTTGGCGTGGTAGACCTCCCGAAAAAGATCCTCCAGGGAGTGGTCGGGGTCGCTTTCGAAGGACTCGCGCATGTAGGGCGTCATAAAACGCAGCTCGTCGGTCCAGTGCCGGTAGGCGGGATGGTCCACCCGCCCGATGATGCCGTAGGTGGAGAGGGTGGCGTCAAACCACACCCCGTGGCGCGTGTAGAGGTCGATGACCTCTCCCACGCAGGCTTCGTCGCCCTCCAGGCCGCGAAGGGAGGCATAGGCGCTCGCGCTAGCCGGCAGGCAGGGTCCCCCGAGAAAGTGCTCCACCCGGTCGATGCCCATGCGCACAGCGTCGGCCGGATTGACCGAGGAGCCGGAGCCCGAGCCCAGATGGGCGGTGACCGTCAGGCCGTGGCGGTGGGCCCGCTCGATGAGGGCCTCCAGGTGCGGGGCGGTGATGCCCTTGGCCTTGAAACCGGCCGCGCCGCGGGCCGCCCAGGTATCCACACGCTCACGGATGGCGGCCTCGTCCATTTCCCGGCTCCAGTCGGGAGCCGCCGAGCCGTAATAGGGTCCACTGTTGAGCAGCCGGGGACCGTCCCGCTCTCCGGCGTCGAGCAGGCGGCTCAGCTCCCGCATCTTCTCCGGCTCCACTTCACCGGCCGGGAAGGTGGCCGTTACCCCGTTGGCCAGGAATATCTTGGGAGTGGCCGCTGTGTCGTCGCCCACCATGCCCTCCATGACCACGCGGTAGTGGGCGTGAAGGTCCACCAGTCCCGGCAGCAGCACCTCCTCCTCGGAGAGCTGCAGGGTTTGTACGGAGGAGGGGAGTTCCCCGGGCACATCGCCCACCGACATGATGCGCCCGTTGCGCACGTAGATCCCCGGGTTGGAGACGGTTTGATCGGCCGTGCCGGTGAAGATCTTCCCGCCCCTCACCACCAGGTCCTGCGCATGCACGGGCAGCGTTCCCAGGAGCATGCCCAGGAGAAGTGGCAGGAACTTGTTCATGGTGTCCGAAATCTTAGGGTGGCGAATTGGAATCCCTGCCAAAGTTAGTATTCTGCGGCGCAATGGCAAAACAGTCCGCGCAGACCGGTTTCCCCTTTTTGCCGGCTGCTTTGTACCTTGACGACTCAACGCGAACCAAAGGGCAGGTGATGAAAGCACGCAATTCAAACGGTTCAACGGGCATGCGAAAAGGGGACAGCCAAGAGGAAGCGAGGCGCCCAAGCGCCGGGGGGCTCTGCAGGAGCGGGGAACGGGTCGCTTCTCGAAGGAGTGCGGCCAGCCTGCCGGTCCTGCTGGCCTTGCTTCTGCTGGCGCTGGCTGTGGTCCCGGTGTCACCGGCGCAGGGGCAGTCCCGGCACAACTTGCTGCACGATCTTTACGGGCAGGGTTACCTGCTGGCTGACAGTGACGGGGACTCCCTTGCGGACGTGGTGCGGGGCCGCCTGGTGCTTTCCGACCGTCCCTCCGAGGAGCAGGTCATCACAGCGGCCAACCTGGCCGCACGCCTGGGTTACGAGACCACCGCCATGGACCTGGATCTGCTCTGCAGCTACGGGTCCTGCCCGGAAGGCGAGGAAAGGCCCGCATTGTTGGTGGGTGACCCGCAGGCCTTTGGGCTGGACGTGGACGACCTGAGCCGCGCGCCCGGCCAGGGCAGCGTGCGCCGGGTGGAGCATCCCCATTTCCCGGGAGGCGCGGTGCTGGTGGACGGCTATGACGCCACCGGCCTGCTGGCCGCCGGCAACTACCTGAGCGGGCGCTACCCTGACCTGGACGAGCCTGGTTCGGGTACGTGGACCGAACTGAGGGAGCGGATCAAGGAGCTGGTCCGCGGCGATTCGGCCTCGGCAGCCGGAATTTCGCTGGAATCCTTTACCCTTTCTGACGGACGCAAGGGCGTAAGCCGCGCCTCCATGCGACTGCAGACCGCTGACGTCTCCTCCTTTCGCAGACTGGCCGACAGCCTTTCCGGGGACGCCTCCGCCGCATGGCGCGGTGCCCTGGACGAAGCCTCGCTCTACCGTCTCACCCTTGAGCTGGTCCACGGTGACAGCAGCCGTACCGTCCGCCTGGCCGCCGATGCCTCGCAGCCCGAACGGGAGGGCGGAGACCCGCAGGGCGGGGGCGATCCCGACTTCGCACTTCAGGAGTTCTATACCACAGGCGGCATCTACCGCGACACCAACGGCGACGAGGTGGCGGACGACCTGCAGGCCTACATCTCCTGGAACGGCACGAAAAATGCCGCTTCGCTGGTGCGCCTGGCCGCGAGGGTGGGACTGGAAACGGCGGGCATGCGCCTCCCGCTGGTTTATCCCGGCGGCGATGAACAGCATCCCGAAAACCTGGGTTTCCCGGTGATTATGGGCCCCGACGCCTACATCCTGGAACAGCTCCGCGGGAAGGGCGGCTTGCTGGAGAACGATTCGCAGCCGGGCGACGGCTACATCGAGTTTCTCACCGGTCGGATAGGCGACAAGAACGGGGTGGTCCTCTACGGTAGCGATGCCGCGGGAAGAGGCGCCGCGGCCGACTACCTGGCCCGGCGCTTGCCCTGGCAGTGGAATTACGGGAAAGGCGAGTGGAGGTTGGAGGAGACGCAGACCGGGGTGAGGCGCTTCCTGCAGGGTGTGGACGGCGCCGGACAGGTGGCCGCAGGCGTGGAGAAGCTGCGCACCTGGATGGAACGCCTGGAAGTCCAGCCCGAGGAGGTCTCCGTGCACCTGGCGGCCGAGGAAACCCCGCAGGGACTGGACGCCTTCCTGGAAGGCCTGATGGCCGAACGCTGGCCGGGGGCCAAACATCGGGCGCAGACCCGCGCCACCGGATTCGGGGTGGGGGATACAGTCTTCGCCGAGCAGGTGAGCTTTCCCTGGGAGGTGGACACCTTCTGGGAGCATTTCGAGCGTGAGGTGGAGCCTGAACTTGGACCCGCCTCCTTCGGACGTATTGAACTGCGTGTCAGCGAGGCGCCGCAGGTGCGCGACTCCCTGGCCGGGGTCATCCGCACCCGCCTCCGCGCGGCCGGCGTGCCGGAGGGCGCCGTTGAGGTGGAGGTGCTCTCGGCCTACAAGCAGGGCTACAGCTGGCTGGCCGACCGCATCATTCCCCGGTTGGAGGGTCGCGAAGTAGCCACCGTCCACATAGACTACCGCCACCTGCGCGACGCCGAGGAGATCAAATGGCAGGCCGCCGTCTCGCCCACGCGCTGGCTGCAGGAGATCTACCCCATCGACGGGGTGATGACCCGCCGGCTGGGCGTGGCTGACTCGGCCATTACCTTCAGGCCCTTTTACGGGCAGGAGGGACCCACCTACCGGCTGGCCGCCCTGGATGCGGCGGGGGACACGCTGCTGGCCGACACCTTCAACCCCCGCTACACGGTGCGTTCCTACTTCGACCACTTTCCCAAATACGACTCGGTGCGGGTCACCACCGGCTGGGTGGAGGCGGATATCGACGGCCGCAAGCTGCTCAACCGCCGCATACGCACCGACATCGAGGCCTTCTGGGACCACCTGCAGGGGAGCACCTACCCGAAGATCGTCGACTATGTGATGGATATCCAGGAGGGGCGGCCTGACGAAGACCTGGCGCCCTTTTTCGATGCCTTCCGCCTGGACGTTACGCTCAGCGAGCCTGACTACCAGATCGGCTTCCTTCGGGAGCAGATCTCCAGCACGGAGGCCCTGCACGAGGATCTCTATTTCGAAACCCTGCTGCTCTTCGACCTGATCGGCAACCGCTACGGGGTGGGGGGACTCGACTACCCGGGGCGGATCCTGCCCTTCATCCACCCGCCGGAGCATGGGCAGCCCGGCCGCGCCTCCATCTCGCTGACCGGAAAGCAGGAGGCGCGTCCCCGCCTGGAACTGCGCTACCGCGAGTCAGGAGGAGAAACCCGCGAGTTGAGCTATACGCTTCCCAACGCCCCGGTGGAGGACCCGGTGCTGCGCGCCGTGAAGGTGCGTGAGAGCTACGAGGGAGTCGGGGGACTCTATTTCGAGGTTCCGGTGGATACCGCAGACAATCCCTACCCGGGGCTGAAGGAGCGAGACCCGGAGTATGCCATCGACCGCACCTTCGTCTCCGCTGAACGGGTACGCGGCATAATCGCCGCACTGGGCGACCTCCATGAGGCCGGACTCTTCCGGCAAACACTGTCCTGGGACCGCGTGGAGGAGGTGGGCTTCCGCTTCACGAAGGACGACAGCCTGCTTGACCCGGAGCCGCTGGTGCTGCGCCGCAGCGCCGCGCCCGCCTCCACCGAACCGCCGGCCCTGCCAGATGTGGGTGCATTTACGTACGAGGGACAAAACCTGGTGCAGTGGCAGCACGCCATCTCCCCGGAGGAGAACAATCGCATCATGGCGCGCATGAACACCTTTGACAATATTTCGGTCTACCACGCGGCCACCTCTCTGTTGGGCAACGAGGTCTTTGCCATGGACCTGCTGCCGCCCACGCCCTCGACCTACCGCTCGCAGGCCAAGATGAACGCTCTCAAGCCCACGCTATTTATCTCCGGGCGGCAGCACGCCAACGAGTTCTCCTCCACCAGCCATATGCTAAAGCTGGCCGAAAAGGTGGCCACCGATTCCACCTACCGCCGCTACCTGGACCGCGTCAACCTGGTGCTGCACCCGGTGACCAACCCAGACGGGGCGGAGCTCTCTATTGCCCTTCATGAGCTCAACCCCTACCACATGAACCACGCAGCCTACCTGGGTCCCTTGGGCGTGGACATCCCGCGCGACCAGAATCAGCGCGACCCGCGCTACGAGGTGGCGAAAGTTCGCAGGGTAATCCACCAGGCCTGGCTGCCCGATATCTACATCAATATGCACGGCTACCCGCCCCACGAGTGGGTGCAGTATTTCGCCGGCTACAGCGCCTGGATGACCGGCCGCGAGCGCGGGCCCAACTCCAACAACTACTGGATCCCGCGGGGCTATTTCCTGACCGGTTTCAACTGGTACGACCACGAGGACCATCCCTTCAACAAGGAGCTCTCCTTTGCCCTCCTAGACTCCATAAGTACCAGGGTCAACGACGTGCCCGCCATGCGCCGGGTAAACGAGGAGATGCAGCGGCGCTACCGCAAGTACCGCTCGCAGGAGGACGCCTACGGGGAGTTCTACCGGAACGGCTTGTGGGTGAACGCCCCGCTCGAGGGACGCACCTTCACCGGTTCAGGCTTCTCCGATCCCGACATCACCTACTTCACCCTCACCTCGGAGGCGCCGGACGAGCCGGCACGGGACGACTGGATGGAGATGAACGCAGCGGCCGGACTGGCCCACAGCACGGCGGTGCTGCAGTACCTCTACCATGGGCTGAGCGGCATGGAGATCGAAGCGGAGATGGAGTCAGGCCGGGTGCGCAGGGCGCGCTACCGGGTCAAGCCGGTATTGCCGGAGAAGTTTCACCGTCTGCGGCAGGAGAAGGAGGAGGATGGGAGCTGAAGGCCCGGATCAGTTGCCGGGCAGCTGCCAGATGTCCACGCGGTTCAGGGCGATGTAGGGCACGGCCACCCGGTTGCGCCGGGTGTCGATGCCGATGTCGGCGGGGCGTCCGGGCAACTCTATATAAACCCGGTCGGTTCCGTCGCTGAGCACGTGCAGGCTGGAGTCGGCCTGGCTGGCGGCGATGAGCCGGTTGTAGCGGAATTCGATGCCGTCGAAGTTGCCGCCGCTCTGCGCTTCGGCAAAAACCACGGGCTCCGGCCCGTCTGCCAGGGCATAGAAGGTGCGTAATCCTCCCCAGGGGGCCAGCACCAGCTCACCTGTGGCGGGGTTGCGGGTGATTCCGTTGGGAGGGGCCTCAAGGGAGTCCACCGCGCCGGTGACCTGCAAATTCTGGATACGGTAAACGGTGGCGTTGCCCGTGTCGGTCACGTAGATGGCACCGTCGGAGCCCTCGGTGACGTCGTTCAGAAAGCCGGGAGTGTAGCGGCGGAAGTCCACGAAGGCAAGCTGGTTGCCGCTTTCGCGGTGGAAGGCGTGCACGCCCAGCACATCGGCTACCCAGAGGGTGTCGCCGGAGATATACATGCCCCGGGGGGCGTGCAGGGGCGCCTGGTCCGTGCCTGATATGAAGAGCATGCTGGCGATCTCCCCGTCCGGACGGACAGTGGAAATGTAGCCGTTGGAGTCCTGCGCGCTGCCTCCCCCGTTGAAGCTGGAGACGAACCAGAGGTCCTGCTGCGGGTCGTAGCGCACAGCCTCTGGCTGGTTGAAACCCTCCACGGCGTGCAGGCGGTCCTCGACGGTCTGCACCTGGTTCCAGGAGGGACCCTCCTGTGAGCAGGCCGCAAGGGCCAGGCAGGTTGAGAAAAAAATCAAAAGGGAGCGGGAAAGCGCATTCATGGGTACCGTTCTACAATTGGTGTTGCCGAGGAAGTAAACTGTACACAAGAAAGTTGAAAATATGGAGATATACAACGCCCTGGCGTCCAGACCGGAGCCGCTCGGCAGCCTCCCGAAGCTTAGCGGTCGCTCTCCTGGAGCTCGTGCAGGCGCACCGGTTCGCCGTAGCCCAGTCCCTGAAGCCGCTCAAGCTGCGTATCGGCGTCGCCTACCACCAGCCAGTGCATGCGGGCAGGGTTGACGTAGCGCTCGGCCAGTTCGCGGATGCGTTCGACGGTCATCTCCCGGACCACCTCCTCGCGCTGGCGGACATAGTCGTAGGGCCAGCCGTAGGCGCTGATATCCTGGAGCATGCCCAGTTTGGCGCCCAGCGTCTCAAAGGCGCGGGCGTTGCTCTTGAGCAGGAAGCTCTTGGTGGTGGCCAGGTCCTCTTCGCTGAAGGTGTCGGGGTAATCAGCCAGAATTTGCCGGATAAGCTCGGCCGATTCGTAGGTTACGTTGCTGCGCACGCCTGTGGAGATGGTGAAAGGCCCGCGCAGTTCCGAGCCCCCGAAGCCGGAACCGATGCCATAGGTATAGCCTTTACCCTCCCGCAGCTCCTGCGTGAGTCGGGAGGCGAAACCCCCGCCGCCCAGTATGTAATTCATTACCGTGGCGGGGTAGTGGTCGGGGTGCGTCTCGGCCAGTGCGGGGTAGCCGATGCGCAGCTGCGACTGCACCGCGCCGGGCACGTCGTAGAACCAGACGGTGGAAGACTCCGGCGCCTCAGGTACGGTATAGTCTGGCAGGGTCACCTCGCGCGCCTGCCAGCCCTGATCAAGTCCCTCCAGGGAGGCAAGTACATCCTGGCGCTCCACGTCACCCGCCACGTGGAAGCGGGCCAGGGAGGGGGAGAGTTTCTGCCGGTAGTGGGTTTTTAGATCGTCCAGCGTAATAGCGCGCACCGACGCTTCTGTGCCCAGGGCGTTGTGGGAGAGAATGTGCTCCTCCCCATAGACCAGGCGATTCCAGGCGTTGCCGGCCACACTGCCGGGATTGGCCTGCTGCTGCACGAGGGCGTTGAGGGTCTGCTGGCGCGCCAGCTCAAACTCCGTAGAATCCCAGCGTGGTTCCAGCAGCATTTCGCGCACCAGGTCCATCGTGGACCCGTAGTTGCGGGCCAGGGTGGTACCGGTGATGCTGAAGGACTCGCGACCTGCGCTCACATTGATCGAGGCGCCCAGCAGGTCGATGGCCTTCTCAAGCTCAGCAGGGGTACGGTCCCGCGTACCCTTGTTCATTAGTTCGGCGGTGAGGCTGGCCACGCCCGGCAAGGCGGGATCGTCCAGCAGCAGCCCCCCTTTCATGCGCAGGGTGAACTGCACCAGGGGGAGCTCGTCGCTGGCGATGCCGTAGACCTCCATGCCGTTGTCCAGCTGCTCTTCCCAGACCTCCGGCACGCGCGTCTGGGGCGCCTCCCCGTAGGGCGGCTCCACTGTGCGGTCAAAGGTGGAGGGGGTGCGCTCGTAATCGGCTTCTGCAGAGAGATCAAAGCCCTCCTCGGCGCCCATGACAATCTCTTCTTCCTGAACTTCAGCACGCTCTGCACCGGCCAGGGCCAGTTCCGACTCGCCCCGGGGTACGAAACTGGTAGCCACGTAGTGGCGGCCTTTCAGGTAGGATTCGTAGACGCGCATTACATCTCCGCGGTCAACCTCCATGATACGGCGGATGTCCTCGTTCACGTAGCCGGGGTCGCCCGCAAAAATGTTGTACTGGGCCAGCTGGAAGGCCTTGCCCAGCACGCTGGAGAGTCCCTGGTAGAAATTGGTCTCCTGTCCAGCCTTGATACGCTGCAGGTCGTCGGCGGCCACGCCCTCCTCCTCGAAGCGGGCGAAGGCGCGGTCGACGGAGGCGCGCACGGTGTCGAGATCCGTACCGCTGTAGGCCTGGATGCCCAGCTGCATGGAGCCGGCCAGCTCGGAGGTGGAGTGGTACATGGATACGCCGGGTGCCACCTGCTCCTCCTCGACCAGCACCTGCTGGAAGGGGGAGGACTTGCCGTCTGTGAGCAACTGCGCCAGTACGGCCAAGGGGTAGGCGTCGGGGTGGTACTGCTCGACGGTGGGCCAGGTCATGGTGAGGCGCGGCGATCGCGCGAAATTATCTTCGTGGTAGAGGCTGGGACTCTCAGCCAGTTCCGGCTTGGGAGCTTCCAGCGAGGCGATCTCCTCTCCACGCGGGATCTCAGCGAAGTACTTCTCCACCCAGGCGCGCGCCTGCTCGGTGTCGAAATCCCCTGCCACCACCAGTGTGGCGTTGTTGGGCACATACCAGCGGGTGTAGAAATTCCTGACGTCCTGCAGGGTGGCATTCTGTAGATCCTCAAGCGAGCCGATCACCTGCCAGCTGTAGGGATGGCTTTCCGGGTAGAGGTTTCTGTCGATGACATAGCTGGTGTGTCCGTAGGGCTGGTTGTCGACACCCTGCCTCTTTTCGTTCTTGACCACCTGCTTCTCCTTGGCCAGCACCGGTTCGGTGACGGTGTTGATGAACCATCCCAGCTTGTCGGCCTCCGCCCAGAGCATCTTCTCCAGGGCGTCGTTGGGCACGGTCTGGAAGTAGTTGGTGCGGTCGCGGCTGGTGGAGCCGTTGGCGCCCGAGCCGCCTACACGGCTGGAGAGGCGGTCGAGTCCCCCGCGCCCCAGGTTCTCCGACTCCAGGAAGAGAGATGCTCGAAGAGGTGGGCGAAGCCGGTGCGTCCCGCCTCCTCGCGGGCCGAACCCACATGAAAGGTGAGCGCCACAGCCGCCACAGGGTCGGAGCGGTCGGTGTGGAATATCACCTCCAGCCCGTTGTCCAGGGTGAATTTCTCGTAATTAATGCCGAGTTCAGGCGTGGGTTCGCCGGTCGAACAGGAGACGAGCAGCAGGGCGGGCAGCAGCAGGAGGGTGGAGAAAAGGCGTTTCATAGGGAGAAGTCAGGTTCAGTGATGACGGAGGGGTACGGCGTGGACACGGCCGAAGATATGCGTGTCGACGGCATACGCTTGCCGGTTGGAATGGTTCCAAGGTAGGACGGGGGAGGTTGTAAAGCAATCAGCCTTCGTCGTCCGCTTCCCATGGTTCCGATCGCGGCTGACCGGAGGGATAGCTGCCCAGCACCCGAAGCATGCCCGCCCTCAATTCCATCTCATCCAGGGCTTCCCGCACAGGTGTTTCCGCAGCGTTGCCCTCAATGTCCAGGTAAAAACGGTATTTCCAGGGACGGTTGGGACGGGGACGCGATTCCAGTTTGGTCATGTTGATATGTGCATCTCCCAGGACCTGCAGGCATTTCAAAAGTTGTCCCTCCCGATGGTCGGTTTCCAGCAGGAGGGAGGTCTTGGCCGGAATCTGGGGGTCGCAACGGACGGGTTCCGGGGCCACAACGACAAATCTTGTGAAGTTGCCGGACTGGTTGGCCAGATCATGCTTCAGGATGACAAGTCCGTAGCGTTTCGCCGCTTGGGCGCCGGCGACGGCGGCCTGGGATAGATCACCGTCTTCCAGCACCTTCCGTGCGGCCTTGGCGGTATCGATGTACGATTCCACCCTGCAGCGATTCAGTCCACCCAGGAAGCGGCTGCATTGGGCGATGGCCTGCGGATGGGAGATAATGCGCCGAATGCTTTCGAGGGGTACGTCCTGGGGGGCCATGAGGCAGTGGACCACCCTCAGGATCTCCTCTCCCGTTATGTGCAGATTCCCGTTGCCCAGGATATCGTAGGTGTCGTTGATGGAGCCGGCGGTGGTGTTCTCAACCGGCAGGATGGCCACGTCGCACGCCCCCTCCGATACCGCGTCGGCCGCCTCATGAAAGGTATCGTAGCCGTAGCAGGCAACCTCGCCGTATCGCTCGCGGAAATGACGCATGGCCGCCATATGACTGTAGGCGCCGTCGGTACCCTGGTAGGCCACCCTCAGATGCGCGGCCTGCCCCTCCCGGTTCTGGTGATCCAGCAGCGAGTGGTGCTGGTAGCGTACGGAGTGTTCCAGGATCTCCCGGAACAGTTCTTCCGCGAAATGGCGGTCAAGTCCACGTTCCCGGGCCAACTCCGATACCTTGTTGAGGAGCTCGTTCTCGCGTTCGGTGTCCCGAATCTCACGGCTGTTTTCCAGTTTCAGATCGGATACCCGGCGGACCATTTCGTGGCGCTTTGCCAGGGTTTCGATCAGGTTCCGGTCAAGCCGGTCCAGCTGCTTGCGTATGCGTTCCAACTCATTGTTCATGGGATGCCGGTGGGGCTATGTGCTATCATCAGGTCGCTTCGGCGTCTTTTGAAGCACCGCCGCCTTCCAGCAGGGGGTGCCGCCAGGTAAAGGCCAGGGCGAGCACCGCACCGAGGGTGAGAATGCCCGGCGCCAGCAGGGGACTGCTCCCGAACAGGGCGTGTCCCATCGCCTCCCAAAAACCGGCGCTGGGCCGGATTTCTACCTCGAAGAGGTAATTGTGGTACAGATGCTCGTAGACCCCGAATGCTCCGCCTGCCGTGATGAGTACCATTAACAGGCGGTGGCTCTTCAGCAGGGAGGGAGTGGCTCGAAACCAGACCGCGGCCACCGAGGCGAGTCCCGCTCCACAGAGCACAAAGGGCAGCCACTGCATGAGGCTCCCCGTGTGTTCGGAAAAGATCAGCTCCGGGATGGTCCCGGCAAAGACCAGGGCCGAAAGGCCCAGCAGAAATCGCCGGAACCAGGCGATCTCGGAACTTGGACCGGTCGCGGTCATTGCGAGCCGGACTGCAGGAAGTGTTCGGCGGCGGCCATCTGCTCCTCGCTGACGTATTCGGAGAGGGCTTGCAGGAAGGCTTCATTGGATTCAAAGGGGCGTGCGCCGATGAGCGATTCAGCTTCGTCGGCATCCAGTCCTGGAATCTGCATCAGCGTAGCGGCGTCGCTGTCGTTTCGCTGAACAGGCACAAAGACGTAGCCTTCGTAGGTGGCCACCTGTGTGGAATCGACGTACTTGCCGATTTCCTGGCGGAACTGGGAAATGCTGACGTAGGGTCGGTACTCCTCGAATTCATGGATCATGTTCTCACCTACGCCCGGGATGGTACCGAAGTCTTCGCCGGAAGCGGTGTTCAGGTTCAGTTTCTGAGTGGGGGCCCAGGCGGAATCGGCTGAAGCCATCGCTTCGCTGTCGGCAGTCATGGTATCTTCGGCGGCCTGCTGTTCGGAAGAGCTGCCGCTGCAGCCGGCCAGGATGAGCATGCCGGCGGTCAGAAAAATGCCCAGGGTAGAGGATAATATGCGTTTCATTGTCGGTATGGGAGGTTGGATTAGATAAAGAAGGTTCGCCACACACGGTGTGCGGCGTTATTTATAATGATTCTAAATATGCCAACTATTTTTCGGGCAATCCAGTCCGATTTTAAAAAACTGTGAGTTGTCGGCGAATCGAATGAATGTCAACTGTTTCAGAATCGTTTTTCAAACGAAACTGGAGAACAGGTATTCATCCTGCGAGCAAGACAGAGGTGCTGACAGGCAATATGGAAGCGGACCTTCTGATCACGCTGGGCGTGCCCTGTGCTGTGGCGGGGCTGCCGCTGCAGATCACCTTGTGGATCATCATCGTTGCGCTCGCCCCGCTGATCTGGTCCTTCTGAAGGCCCGGCAACCGCTCACATCAATTGATATCGTCTTGTTGCAGCCCTACCCCTATTTTGGACTCTAATTTTTTTATTCGCACTCCGATGTGGCAGGGAATATGGAGGTAAAAAAAATCAATGTCCAAAATAGGGGTAGGGCAGGCAACATCCAGAACTTCAGCGGCTGTCCGGGCCGTTCATACTGTTCCAGTGGGGCGGCTCCACGTCCAGTATATGCTCCACAAAGTAGTCGTAGCGCATGCGCTGTCCCAAATCCCCGCCCGAGGTGTGCCCCCCGTTGGGAATGGGGAAGAATTCAAAGTCCTTGCCGGCCTGGATGAGGGCGTCGGCCACCTGGTAGGTGGAGGCAGGCGGCACGTTGGTATCCTGGTTGCCTACGATCAGCATAAGATCGCCCTGCAGGCGGTGGGCGTTGTCCACGTTGGAGGAGGATGCGTAGTGCGGTCCCACGGGCCAGCCCATCCACTGCTCGTTCCAGGAGATCTTGTCCATACGGTTGTCGTGGCAGCCCGAGGCCGATACGGCCACCTTGTAGAAGTCGGGGTGGAACAGCAGTGCCCCCATGGAGCTCTGTCCCCCGGCCGAGGTGCCGTAGATGCCCACCTTGGAGATGTCATACCAGTCGTACTCCACGGCCGCCGCCTTGTGCCAGAGAATGCGGTCGGGAAAACCGGCATCCTTCAGGTTTTTCCACGCCACACTGTGGAACTCCTTGGAACGGTTGTCGGTGCCCATGCCGTCAATTTGCACCACCACAAAGCCCAGCTCCGCCAGGCTCATCATGTGGGAGTGGGCGTCAAAGCTCTTGGGCACGAAGGAGTCGTGCGGGCCGGCGTAGATGTATTCGATAACGGGGTAGTTTTGGGAGGGGTCGAAGTCCGTCGGACGCACGATCAACCCCCAGATGTCGGTCTCCCCGTCGCGTCCCTTGGCTACAAAAGGCTCGGGCGCCTGCCAGCCAGCTTCGTGAAGAGGACCCAGGTCGCCTTTCTCCAGTTCCATCACCACGCCCTGGTCGGAGGTGCGCCGCAGCACGGCCACGGGCGCCTGGTCCACGCGCGACCAGCGGTCCACATAGTAGCGCATGTCCGACGAATAGTCCACCGTATGGGTCCCGTCGGCCTCGGTGAGGCGTGTGAGTCCGCTTCCGTCAAAGTTGATCCTGTAGGCGTGCAGGTAGTAGGGGTCCCGACCGTCGTCCATGCCGCTGGCCCGGAACCAGATCTGCCGCTTCTCGGTATCCACGGAATCCACTTCGCGTACGACCCAGTCGCCTGAAGTGATCTGATTCTTCACCTGTCCGGTGCGTCCGTCGTAGAGGTAGAGGTGCCGCCAGTTGTCGCGTTCGGAGGCCCATACGATCTCCTCCCCGTTGTCGTCGTAGTGACGCCAGAGGGTGGTATAGTAGGAAAAGAAGGGATTGCCCTTTTCATGGATGAGAGCCCTGGGCTTGCCGGTTTCGGCATCCACTTCGATCACCTTGTAGTTCTGGTGCCCCCTTTCGTTGTACTCAAATCGGAAGGCGCGGCTGTCGGACCACCAATACAGGTCGCCCTGGCTGTAGGCGTTGGGGAAGAGGCTGTTGTCGATGAAAATTTGCTCACGATCGTCCACATGGAAAAGCACGGGCGACTCTGTCTCCAGGACGTCTCCCGGCTTGGTATACTGGTCGGTCCAGTGGCGCGGCTGCAGGCGGTCGGGTGGCGAGCTCTGCAGATAGTGGATGGTGCGGTTGAAACCCGGCACCACGCGGTAGGCGGCCAGCTTTTCGGAATCGGGCGACCAGGCGAAGGAGTCCACCTCGTAATAGTTTCCCTCCGATCCGTCACTGCTGAGCATGACCCGTTCGCCGCCCTCCGCCGGCCGAATGGCCACGTTGTAGTTGTGTACGAAGGCCACCCACTCACCGTCGGGGGAGGTTACCGTCTCCTCGTCTTCATCATCCTCGTCGTCCTGCTGCCACCAGGGCAGGGGCGGCTCCTCGGCCGTGCAGGCATAGTCGTCCAGGGAGCAGGTGTAGAGGGAATCACCGGTCTCAAATTCAATGGATGCTCCATCCTCCCCGTAATCAATTTCCTCGAAGGGCAGGGTCAGCGGACCGTAGGACTCCCCGAGCCGGGAGGAGAGCACCTCGGCCAGGCGCTGGTGGTCGAAGGATCGCGCCCGGCTCTGCTGCGCGGCATTCACCGTCAGGAACTCGTGTCCGCCCTCCACCGATCGGCGGTACCAGAAGCGGTGCGAGTCGCCTATCCACTCCAGTTCATCAATGATGTTCAGAGCCTTGCCTTCGAAATGCTGCTGGAGGGTATCGGCGCGCCGGTAGTCGGCAAGGGTGCCCTGGGCCGGCAGGAGGCCGGGCAGCAGGAGGGTAAGGCAGAAACAAAGAACCGTCAGGCGTTTCATGTTGCGGGGGTTGGGTGCGGGTAAGGTTAATTGTATGGGATCCCATTCTTTTCCCATGTTAAACCATCCCGCAATAAATTATCCTCTTAGCGGTATATAGCTAAAATGCTCCCGTATTGGCAAATCCGCGAACGTATTTTTACAGGTAGGGGAGAGAGCCCGCCTGTCAATGCTGCCGGCATCCCCCTATATTCCGCCCATGGAAGAGATTGAGCAGCAGATGAGCAGCATCCGAAAGGAGCTGGAGGACTCCCCGGACGATCCCGGCCTGTTAAACGAACTGGGCGTGGGGCACCAGCTTCTGGGCGAGTACGAAGAGGCCGAAAAATGCTTCCTGAAGGCCATTGAGGAGGATCCCGGGGAATACACCGCCTACTACAACCTGGCCAATACCTACGTGGAGATGGAGCGCGTCGAGGAGGCCGTCAATCGCTACCTGGACGCCCTCGACCGCAAGGCCGACTTTGTACCGGCCCTCAACAACCTGGCCGATATCTACTGCATGGCGGGCGAGGATGAGCGCGCCCTGGAGCTTTTCGAGTACATCACCAGGCTGAAGCCCAAAGATCCTACCGGCCATTTCAACCTTGGTAATCACCTGCTGCGCATGAACGACACGGTGGAGGCGGGCCGGGCCTACCAGCAGGTGCTGGAGCTGGACGATGCATATTACGAGGCCTGGAACAACATCGGTTTCATCCTCAAGCACCTGGGCAAGTACGAAGAGGCCATTCCCTACTACGAGCGCTGCCTGGAAATCAAGCCCGACTACCGGCCGGCGCTGGACGACATCCGCGAGTGCCGGCGCAAAGTGGGGGAGTAGTGTGACCGGAATGGCTCAGCTGTGAATACAGATCGGGGTCCGTGTATGAACACCCTTCTTCTGAGTTTCGCCGGCAATTTTGTATCTTGGCTTCTACAGTTTGAACCAAAGACAAATATCAATGGCTGATAGCAAGAAAGAGAAATCGGAGGAGACCGCCAAGGAGGCGAAGAAGGAGGCTGAAAAGGGCTACGAACAGCTCATTGACCGCCTTAAAGAAGAGCGGCAGCAGGTGCGCAAGGAAATGGACCGTGACTACAAACGTGCCCGCGGCTACGTCCGCTCCCACCCCGAGGAGGGCGTCCTAATAGCCTTTGCCGGGGGTGTGGCGCTGGGACTGCTCCTGGGCAGGCTTTCCCGATAATCCACGTCCCTTTGGGACATCTGCGCCGGTTGATTAGCCTTCCGGAACGAAACCAACCTGTAAGCACGAATCTAAACCCTTTCTTTGACCATGAGCGTATCAACCACCGTCAATTCCGACCACCTCAACGAACTTTATGAGCGCGTGGATGCGCTCAGGGGGTATCTTTGACTATGATCAGCGAAAAGTACGCATCATAGAGCTGCAGGAGCAGACACAGGTCCCGGGCTTCTGGGACGATCCCGACAGCGCGCGCCAGGTCATGAAAAAGCTGGACCACGAGAAAAATCTTCTGGCGAGCTGGGACCGCCTGGACGAGCTGCGCGACAGCATCGAAGTCTACCGCCAGTTCGCCGACGAGGGCGAGGAGGTTGGCGAGGAGCTGCAGGCCGAGGTACGCAGGCTGGAAAGAGGCCTTGAGGAGCTGGAGCTGCGCAACATGCTGCGGGGAGAGGATGATCACCGCGACGCCATTCTCACCTTCAACCCCGGCGCAGGGGGCACGGAAAGTCAGGACTGGGCCGAGATGCTCTACCGCATGTACACCCGCTGGGCCAATCAGCACGACTACGAGGTTTCCGTGATAGAGTACCAGGAGGGGGAGGTGGCCGGTATCAAGAGTGCCACCGTGCAGGTGGAGGGTGATTCGGCCTACGGCTTTCTCAAGGCCGAAAGCGGCGTGCACCGACTGGTGCGCATCTCGCCCTTCGACAGCAACTCCCGGCGCCATACCTCTTTCTGCTCGGTCTTTGTCTCCCCGGTGGTGGACGACACCATCCAAGTGGACATCAACGACAAGGACGTGGAGCTGCAGCGCTTTCACTCCAGCGGCGCCGGAGGACAGAACGTGAACAAGGTGGAGACGGGCGTGCGCCTGGTCTGGGAGGGCACCCTGTCGGACGGCTCCGAGGAGCGCGTGGTGGCCGAATGCCAGCAGGAGCGCTCGCAGATGCAGAACCGTGAGAAGGCGTGGGTACTGCTGCGTTCGAAGATCTACGAGCTTGAAAAACAGATTAAGGAGCGCGAGAAGCAGAAGCTGGAGGACTCGAAGTCCAAGATCGAATGGGGGTCGCAGATCCGCTCCTACGTATTCCATCCCTACAACATGGTCAAGGACCACCGCACCGATTTTGAAACCTCCAACGTGGAGGCGGTTATGGACGGGGAACTGGACGATTTCATCAAGGAGTTCCTGCTGAGCCTTTCGCAGCACGAATCGGGCGAAAGCT
Source organism: Balneolaceae bacterium (assembly GCA_034521445.1). Lineage (NCBI taxonomy): Bacteria > Pseudomonadati > Balneolota > Balneolia > Balneolales > Balneolaceae > Balneolaceae bacterium. The sequence goes on from JAXHMM010000002.1 coordinate 25,304, forward strand.
GATGGTACGCATCGGCGTCACCGGGGGGATAGGAAGCGGCAAGAGCACGGTCTGCCGTGTCTGGGAGGAGTTGGGCGCGGAGATCTGCCAGGCCGATGTGGTGGCCAAAGAGCTGATGGTGACCGACCCCGAGGTGGTCCGCGAGATTAAAGAGGCCTTCGGCGATCCCGCCTACGCCGAAGACGGCAGCCTCAATCGCGACTACCTGGCCCGCGAGGCCTTCGAGAAGGGCAGGGTGGAGGAGCTCAACGCCATCGTGCATCCCCGGGTGCCCGCCGCCGTCCGCCGGCGCATCGAAGAGGCCGAAGAGAAGGGCGCTTCCGCTTTTGTCTACGAGGCGGCCCTTCTGCCCGGCAACCGCAGGCCCGAATTTGTGGATTACCTTCTTATGGTCCGCGCCCCCCGCAAGGAGCGCGTGCAACGGGTGGCCGAACGCGACGGCCTGGAGACCGACCAGGTGGAGGCGCGCATCCGAACCCAGCAGGCCTACGAGGAGCTGGAGCACCTGGCCGACCGTGTGATCCGCAACGACGGCACCGAGCAGGATCTGCGCGAGCAGGCCGAGGCGCTCTACCGGGAGTGGGTGGGTTAGGCCTTCACTCTCTCGGCGGATTTGGTTATTCTTCCGCTAAATCAAATACGCACTTTCCAAACGTGATCCGCACCCGATGACCCAGCCGAAGCCCAAGCAGCAACTGGTTACCCTCGAAGAGTACATCATTCAAAGCCAGAACCGCTTTCCCCGGGCCACCGGCGAACTCTCACAGCTGCTGAGGGACATCGGCCTGGCCGCCAAAATCATCTCCCGCGAGGTCAACAAGGCGGGCATCACCAACATCCTGGGCGAATCGGGCAACACCAATGTACACGGGGAGGACGTCAAGAAGCTGGACGAGTTCGCCGACCAGCAGCTCATTTCTGCCCTCAGCCGTTCCGAAATCACCTGCATGGTGATCTCCGAGGAGAACGACGGCATTGTGGACCTGGACAATGAGGGGGGCAAGTATATCGTCTACCTCGACCCGCTGGACGGCTCCTCCAACATCGATGTGAACGTCTCCATCGGGAGCATCTTCTCCATCTATCTGCGCGACAAGGACGACTATCCGCTGGAGGCGGAGGATGCCCTGCAGCCCGGCACCCAGCAGGTGGCCGCGGGCTATGTGCTCTACGGCTCCAGCACCATGATGGCCTACACCACCGGCATGGGCGTGAGCCTGTTTACGCTGGACCCCGGCATAGGGGAGTTCATCCTCTGCGAGGACGACATCAAGATGCCCAAACATGGCACTATCTACAGCGTGAACGAAGGCTACTACCGCTCCTGGCCCGAGGGACTCAAGAAGTACGTGAAATACTGCCAGGAAGTGGAGCCGGATGAGGGGCGCCCCTACTCGGCCCGCTACATCGGCTCCATGGTGGCCGACGTGCACCGCACGCTCATCAAGGGAGGGATTTTTATCTATCCCCACTCCAAGGACTACCCCGACGGGAAACTGCGTCTGATGTACGAATGCAATCCTCTGAGCTTTATCATCGAGCAGGCGGGGGGCATGGCCATCGACGGGGAGGGGCGCATTCTGGAGAAGGTACCCGAGTCGCTGCACCAGCGCACGCCTATCTTTATCGGATCCAGGGCTAATGTGGAGAAGGTCAGGGAATTCCTCAACGGGGGATAACGGGCAAGGGGTACGGCTATCTCGGCTGGAAATGGTTGATTACCACTACTAGCCTAATTCATCCAATCTCATTTTCAACCATTTAGGCCTGCGATAGCCGTACCCCCTTGCCGCGAAGTCCGCGAGCATCCGCCGGATCAGTGTAGGGGTAAGGAGGTGTGAGGCGCAGGCCTGATTCTTTTCAGAGATAGCTGGTAGAGGGATGGATGGCCGGGGACGGAGGCCTAATTCTTTTCCGATGGGATACGGCATAGGATAGGGTCAAACCGGAAAAGAATTCCAGCCGAGTACCCGGCCGTCCATCCCTCCTCAGCCCTCCTCGAACACCACCCGCATCCCTTCCCGGATATCGTGCGACACGCAAAAGCCCCCGTTCACCTCCACCACATAGCGCGCGGGATCCCCGCTGGGAAAGCTATCCTGGGAATAGGGGGTGGTGCTGCGGTGGATGCGTACGATTTCCCCGCTCTCGTTGACAAAGATGATATCGAGGGACAGGGGCGTGTTGGCCATCCAGAAGCTCAAGGGCTCCTGCTGCGGGAAGACGAAGTACATGCCGCGGTCCTCCGGCAGATCGGATACGTTCATCAGGCCTTCGTTGCGCTCCTGCTCCTCGTCGGCCACGGCCACGCGCACCGAGGCCAGGGTGTCAGCCTCCCCGGCGGGGCCGTCCAGGAAGTGGACCTCCCCGGTGTATTCCAGGGAGGCGCTGCGGTCAGAACCGGCGGACTGCTCCGTGTCAGTACTCCTCGTACTGCTCGAAGTCGATTTCGTCCGGCGATCCGAACATGCGCTGATTCCAATTGCCAGGACCGCCGTTATCAGCGCTGATTTCCAAAGTGCGTTCATGCGTAGCTCCGTTGATTTCGAAGGTGAGGGTGTAGGTGCCGGGTCCGATGTAGGAATCTTCTCCGGTCATCAGGTCCCAGCTGTAGCGGTTGAAGCCGTAGTTGGCGGTGTCGTTGATTTCGGCCACCGCGCTGCCTGTGCTGTCGGCTACGGTGATGGTAACCTGGTCGCCTTCGGCGCCCTCGTTGCCCACCCAGTACATCCATTCGGTGGAGGGCATCTCAGGAGGCTCATAGCCGACGTCCTGCTCGCCCCAGTCGCCGTCGTGCTCCACCGATTCGGGCTCGAAGACAAAGATCTCATCCTCGAGATGTTCGCTTACGGTATGAATGGGCTCCACGTCGGATACGTAGATGCTGCGTCCGTGGGTACCGACCACAAGGTCCAGGTCACGAGGGTGGACCAGCATGTCGTAGGAGGCTGCGTTGGGTATGCCGTTGAGCAGGTGCCACCGCTGTCCGTCGTCAAAGCTCACGAAGGTGCCGTGATCCTGTCCCGCGTAGAGAATGTCGGGCTTCTCAGGGTCCTGCACGATAACGTTTACCACATCCTCGGGCAGGTTGCCGGAGATGTCGGTCCAGCTCTGCCCGTAGTCTTCGGTCTTGTAAAGGTAGGTGACGAACTCGTCGTAGCGGTAGCCGTTGAGGGAGACGTAGGCGGTGCCGGCATCGTGTTCGGAGGCGTGCACCTGGCTGACCCAGCGTCGCTGGGGCAGCTCGTCCGATACCCGCTGCCAGCTTTCCCCGCCGTCGCGCGTCACATGCACCATGCCGTCGTCGCTGCCGGCCCAGATCACCTCGAAATTGACCGGTGATTCGGAGATGGTGGTCAGGGTGGAGTAGGGCACGTTGCCGCTGGGCAGGTTGTGAGTAAGATCGGGACTGATGGTCTCCCAGTTGTTGCCCCGGTCGAAGGGATCAGGTTCACCTTCTGCGAGCCGAAGTAGATGATGTCAGGGTTGTGGTTGGACATCTCGATGGGAGTGTTCCAGTTGTAGCGGTAGCGGTCCTCGCCCAGTTCGTGGGAGGGGGTGATGCTGGCCGTCTGGCCGTCCTCCCCCTGCTCGAGGCGGTAGTAGTTGCCGAACTGGAAGCCGGTATAGATGCGGTCGGAGTTGCGGGGATCCACCGCCACGTGCATGCCGTCGCCTCCAAACAGGCTCTCCCAGTAGTCCTGGTCATCCGGCGATCCCTGGGAGGAGCCGTAGTAGACGCCGTTGTCCTGGAGTCCCCCGTAAATGTTGTAGGGCTCCTCCATGTCCACCTCCACCGAATAGAACTGTCCCACGGAGGAGGTGTTGTGGTGGATAAAGTTGATGCCGCCGTCGTGACTCTCGTAGAGTCCGCCGTCGTTGCCCAGGAACAGGTGCTCCGAATCGTTCGGATTGATCCACATGGCGTGATGGTCCACGTGCACCGGCTGATTCTCGGCAATCTCGAACCAGGTCTGTCCCCCGTCGGTCGATTTGAGAATGGGAACGCCCAGGATGTAGACCACGTCGGGATCGGAGGGGGAGACGCGGATCTCGCCGAAGTAGTAGCCGTAGGTGTTGATGATCCCGGGCAGATCGTAGTTCTGCGTCTTGCTCCACGACATGCCTCCGTCAGTGGACTTGTAGACTTCCGCGCCCGTGATTTCGGTGTCGAAAAGGGCCTCGTTGGCGTCGCCCAGGTAGTCGGAGAGGGCGCGGGGCTCATACTCGCCGTTGCGTACATCTCCCTTTACCGTCTCTGCGGTGTGCTTCTGGGGGAAGCCGTTGCGCCGAAGGTATCCATTGAGCTTTTCGTTGTCCAACGCCAGGAACTCCTCCTCGCTCATCTCCACAAAATCTTCCTGGTAGAGCTGATCATCGTTGCGGTCCTCCCTGGTGCGCGACTCCTTCTGGTTGTCCAGGAAGGCGTAGAGTATGTCGGGGTTGGATTGGCTCACGTCCAGCCCTATGCGTCCCACGTCGGCGTGGCTGGGAAAGCCCTCCATGGCGCGCTGCCAGCTCTCGCCCCCGTCGGTGGATTTCCAGATGGCGGAACCTTCGCCGCCTTCCTGGAAGTTCCAGGCCTGGCGAAAACGCTGCCAGGTAGAGGCCCAGAGGATGTCGGGATTCCCGGGGTGGCGAACCAGGTCGATGACCCCTGTGCTGTCGGCCGGCGTCAAGGTACGGTTCCAGGTCTCACCCCCGTCCGTGGTCTTGTAGACGCCGCGCACGTCGTTTATGGAGTAGAGGGGACCCTGGCTGGCCACCCAGGCGATGTCGGGATTATCAGGGTGCGTGATGATACGCCCGATGTGCTGTGAGCCGCGTAGGCCGGCGAACTCCCAGCTCTCTCCGCCGTCGCTGCTTTTGTAGACGCCCGTGCCGGCGTAGCTTGAGCGGCTGCTGTTGTTTTCGCCGGTACCTGCCCAGAGTATCTGCCCGTCGGCTTCCGAGATGGCGATATCGCCCATGGTGAGCGTGCCCTGGTGGTCAAAGATCGGGCTCATGGTATTGCCGCTGTTAGTCGATTCAAAGATCCCGCCCGAGGCGTAGGCCACGAAGAAGTGGCGCGGATTGTCCTCGTAGACGGCAATGTCGGTGACCCTGGCGCTCATGACCACCGGTCCCACGTTGCGTACGGGATATTCGCGGAAGATGGAATTGGCCCGCATGTCGTGGCGGTGTTCGATGGACTGGGCGCGTTCCTGGGACGTGGTGGCACGCACCTGTACGTCCTGGGCGGCGCCATAGCCAAGCGGCAGGAAGAGCATCGAAAGAAGGAGAGAGGTAAAAATGCGCATGGGATCTGCGTTGATTGCGATTTCAAGCGTCGACACTGCTAAAATATAAATCTGGGCGAAGGATCATAAGGATTTATCAATATTTCAAGAACCATTCGGCAGGGAGCCGGAATGCTTGATGGCAGGGGGGGCTGCACGGAATGTCCGGGGGCAATCCAGAGTTGTATTTTAGCCGTATTAAGGCTAACTTCAACTGCTGTAAAGTGAGCGCCGAGAGGTTCTCACTTTTTTTTGTACCTGTAACCGGGAAATACGTGTCCAATAAAACCGTACAAACAATTTCGGAGCTTGCCGAGACGGTCCTGGCCGACTCGGAATTCTTCCTCGTAGATGTGGAGCTCAAGGGGGGCAACACCCCTGTGGTCTGGGTCTACGTGGACGCCGAGGAGAAAGGCGTGAATATGGATGAGTGCGCCAGGCTGAGCAATGAGCTCGGTTTTTTGCTGGACGCCCACGATATTTTCAAGGCTGGTTACCGGCTCAACGTCTCCTCGCCGGGACTCAGCCGACCGCTGTCCGACCGACGGCAGTACCCCAAAAACAAGGGGCGAAAGTCACGCGTCAAGTTCCGTTCCGAGGAGGGCTCCTACGAGACGGTGGAGGGCATACTCAGCGAAATTTCCGACGACGCTATAAGCCTGGAAAAAGAGGAGGGAAACCGCTTGAAAATACCTTTCGAGCAGGTCGTCGAGACGAAAATAATTCCATCGATTTAGATTCAAAAAATCCAGAGGACCCACGCAATGTCAAACGATATTTCCAAGCAGATCATCCAGTCCTTCGCGGAGATTGCCAAGAACAAGGACATCAACAAGGACCTGCTGCTGTCGATTCTGGAGGACGTGTTTCGCACCATGATCCAGAAGAAATACGGCTCGGACGACGCTTTTGAAGTGATTATTAACGCCGATCGCGGTGATATTCAGGTTCTGCACGTGCGAGAGGTTGTGCCCGAAGAGGAACTCACGGACAAAGTGTCCGAGATCACCGTGGAGGAAGCCCATAAGCACGACCCGGATCTGGAGCTGTACGACGAGTTCGCCCAGGAACTTTCCATCCAGGACTTCGGCCGGCGTGCCGTGATGATGGCGCGCCAGCAGCTGGCCCAGCGCATCCGTGAAATCGAGAAGGACAACATTTTCGAGGAATACTCCGACCGCGTGGGCGAGATCGTACTTGGAGACGTCTACCAGATCCGCAATCGTGAAATGCTGGTCAACCACAACGGCGTGGAGCTGGTGATGCCCAAGGGCGAACAAATTTACAAGGACCGTTACCGCAAGGGTGATACCATACGTGCCGTTGTCAAGGAAGTTAAACGCTACAACGGCAATCCCTCAGTGATCGTCTCGCGCACCTCGTCGCTCTTCCTGGAGCGCCTCTTCGAGAACGAAATACCTGAGGTCTACGACGGTATCATCGACCTGGTACGCATCGCCCGCGAGCCGGGCGACCGGTCCAAGGTGGCGGTGATGTCGCACGACGAACGTGTAGATCCCGTCGGAGCTTGCGTGGGCATGAAAGGCATTCGTATTCACGCCATCGTACGGGAGCTGCAGAACGAAAACATCGACGTGATCAACTGGACCGACGATAAGTTCGAGTTTATCAAACGGGCCCTGCAGCCGGCCAAGGTACTGAACGTTGAACTAAGTGAGGACGGCAAGCATGCGAAGGTGCTGGTGCCGGCGGACGAGGTCTCCAAAGCTATAGGAAAGGGCGGTGTAAACATCCGACTGGCCTCTATGCTAACCGACTGTGAAATCGACGTCTACCGGGAGGTGGAGGAGGAGGACGACATTGATCTGAAAGAATTTGAAATCGATTTCGGTGAGGAGGTTATCGAAATCCTCCACGAGATCGGCTGTGACACCGCCCGCCAGGTGCTTGAACTTGATGAGGAAGAGATCGTCCGCCGTACCGAAGGAAGGATCAGCGAGGAGGAGGCCGAACGCATCCTCGATATCATCGCCTATGAGTTCGATGACGAGGATCGCTAGAAACAAACTAAATTTGCCCTTATACCGCCGAACCTTATACCTTTCAAAGGATGGCCTATAGGATTAAATAGCAAGTAAACAGAGCGTTTCACGAACACCCTTTATGCCGCAGAACGACAAGCCCCAAAAGTTATTCAAGGTCGCATCCGAGTTCAATGTGTCGACACAGTCCATTGTGGATGCACTTGCCGAAGAGGGCATTGAAATCGCCAACAAGCCCAACTCGAAGATCACCTCGGATATGTACGAGGTGCTGGAGGAGGAGTACGGTTCCGACAAGGAGAAGAGCCGTGAACATGAAAAGGCGAGAGAGCAGTACGAAAGCCGTCGTAATCAGATTCGTCAGAGCCGTAACGAAACCGTCTCCATCGATGATTTTCTGCAGCCGCAGGATGAAGAGGAGATGCCCCTCGAGCCACAGGACGGGGACGACGGCACCATTGCGGGCCTGAAACCACAAGTCGAAGAGTCGGAAAGTCCAAAAGTCGAAGAGTCGGAAAGTCAGGAAGTCGAAAAGTCGGAGGAAGTCGAGGAGTCCGAAGTCGAAGAGTCGGAAAGTCCTGAAGTCGAGGAGTCGGACGAAGTCGAAGAGTCCGAAGTCGAGGAGTCGGAAAGTCAAAAAGTCGAAGAGTCTGAAAGTCAGGAAGTCGAGGAGTCGGACGAAGTCGAAAAGTCCGAAGTCGAGGAGTCGGACGAAGTCGAAGAGTCGGAAAGTCAGGAAGTCGAGGAGTCGGAGGAAGACGAGAAAGAGGATGACGGCATCGACGAGGAGATGGTCATCCGTGGCCGAGCCGGCAAGCTCAAGGGCACCAAGGTGCTTGGCAAGGTTGAGATCGACGAGGAAAACAAGCAGATCAAGCGCCGCAAGAAGCGCAAGCGCAAGAAAGACCTTAAGGACTCCGACAGCGACAAGTCAAGCTCCTCCAAGACCAAGAAAAGAAAAAACGCAAGAGCCGGGGCGGACCTGCCGAAGACGACGTCGAGGAGAAGCTCAAGGAGACTATGCACAAGATGCAGCAGTCCGAGACTGTGGGCTCCCGCCGGCAGAAACGCCGCCGACAGCGGCGTGAGGAGCGTGAAGAGGAGGAGCAGATGCAGGCCGAACTGGAAGAGTTCGAAGAGCAGATCCTCGAGGTTACCGAATTTATTACCGTGAGTGACTTGGCTGAGGAGCTTGGGGTGAAGGCCAATGAGGTGATTACGACCTGTATGAACCTGGGCATGATGGTCTCGATCAACCAGCGCCTGGACGCCAGCACTATTGAGTTGGTGGCTGAGGAGTTTGGTCGCGAGGTGGAATTCGTAGATGCCGATGAGGCCATCGAGGAGATCGAACTGGAGGAGGACGATCCCGAAGATCTTCAGCCGCGCGCGCCCATTATTACGGTAATGGGACACGTGGACCATGGGAAAACCTCCCTGCTGGACCATATCCGTAAGACCCGTGTAGCTGCCGGCGAGGCGGGAGGCATTACCCAGCATGTGGGCGCCTACGAAATTATGACTGAAGACGGTCGCCACATTACCTTCCTGGATACCCCGGGCCACGAGGCCTTTACCGCCATGCGCTCGCGCGGCGCCCAAGCTACTGACATTGTGATCCTGGTGGTGGCTGCTGACGATGCGGTGATGCCTCAGACCATTGAGGCCATTAACCACGCCAAGGCCGCTGGCGTCTCTATTATCGTGGCCATCAACAAAATGGACCTGGAGGGTGCCAACCCCGACAAGATCAAGAATCAACTCGCTGAACACGACGTAATCGTTGAGGAATACGGCGGCGAGAGCCAAAGCGCCGAAGTCTCCGCCAAGACCGGTGAGGGTATCGACGATCTGCTTGAGAAAGTCCTCATCGAAGCCGATCTCATGGAATTGAAAGCCAACCCCGACCGCCGCGCCGACGGCGTGGTGCTGGAAGCCCGTGTGGACAAGGGCAAGGGTGTAGTGGCTAATATCCTGGTGCAGAATGGCACTCTGCACGTGGGCGATGCCTTTGTGGCGGGCTCATGCTTCGGTCGCGTACGTGCCATGGAAAATGAACATGGCACTCGCGTTGAGGAGGCCGGCCCCTCGACTCCCGTGCAACTTATGGGTCTTGACGACATTCCCCAGGCCGGCGACAAGCTGGTGGTGGCCGCCGATGAAAAATCCGCTAAGGAAGTGGCCAACCAGCGCTCGCAGATCCGCCGCGAACAGCAGCTTCGCCGCACCAAACATCTTACGCTGGACGATCTCAGCCGACGCATGGCGCTGGGCGAGGTCTCCGAGCTCAACATCATCATCAAGGCCGACGTGGACGGCTCCATCGAGGCTCTTTCCGGGGCATTGCAGAAACTGAGCACTGACGAGGTCGGCGTGAACATCATTCACACCGGCGCGGGCGCTATCACCGAATCGGATGTGTTGCTTGCCTCCGCTTCCGAAGCCATCATTATCGGCTTCCAGGTGCGGCCCTCGGCCAATGCGCGCCGCACCGCCGAAGAGGAGGAGATCGATGTCCGGCTCTTCAGCGTCATCTACGACGCAGTCGACGAAGTGCGCGACGCCATGGAGGGCCTGCTCTCGCCGGAAATCAGCGAGAAACTGCTCGGAAACGCCGAAGTCCGCGAGATATTCAAGGTCTCCAAGGTGGGCACCATTGCAGGCTGCTACGTGACCGAAGGCAAGATTCATCGAAACAACCCCGTCCGCGTCGTGAGAGACGGAGTCGTCATTTACGACGGGGAAATCGACTCCCTGAAGCGTTTCAAGGACGACGTCAAGGAGGTGCAGACCGGTTACGAATGCGGCATCAGCATCGTCAACTACAACGACATCAAAGTGGGCGACGTCATCGAGAACTACACCATGGTCGAAGAGAAGCGCAGCCTGGAAGACGCCAAGAACCTGGAAGATATCGAATAGCGGCATGAGTGTCCGAACCGAACGCCTGGGCGCAGTTATACAGCGCGACCTGGGAGAAATTATCCAGAAAAGTTACCAGCGGAGCGGTTCCTTTATCACTGTTACGAAGGTGCGAGTCACCGACGACCTGCTCATCGCCAAGGTCTTTCTCAGTATCTTCGCGCCCGGAAAGGATGACGACGCCATCTTTAAGAATATGGAGGAGCACAACTCCGAAATACGTCATGAGTTGGCTTCCAGGATACGCCACCAGGTTCGACGCATTCCCGAGCTGCATTTCGTCAAAGACGAGACTGCCGAGTACGTGAACCGGATGGAAAACCTTTTCTCGGAAATTCGCAAGGAGCGGCAGCAGCGAGGCAAGGAATCCGGGGGAGAGGATTCGCCCGGGAGCGCCTCCGACCAGGAGGAATAGATATTCCCGCATGGCCAAAGCCATCCCCCTTTCCGAACTTCCCGTCTTCAGCGCCCGCCGCCCGCCCGATCCCAACTTTCACTTCCAGGGCGGAGCCGCCTTCCTGGTAGACAAGCCAGCGGGCTGGTCCTCTTTTGAAGTGGTCAAGTTGCTGCGCCGTTGCCTGGATATGCGCAAGATCGGTCATGCGGGGACACTTGATCCCATGGCCACCGGTCTACTGGTGCTCTGTTGCGGCCGCGGCACCAAATCCATCCAGCAAATTCAGGTCCTGGAGAAAGTCTACGTAGGGGAGGTGACCTTTGGGGCGGCTACCGCCAGCTATGATGCGGAGACGGAGGTGACCGAAGAGGCGCCATGGCAGCACCTTACCGGGGAGCGTATTGCCGACAAGATGGAGGAAGCTTTCACCGGCGATATTATTCAGTATCCTCCCATGTACTCTGCAGTCAAGCACAAGGGACAACCCCTCTATAAGCTGGCGCGACAGGGCAAGGAGGTGGAGCGCAAGCCGCGCGTTGTAACCGTGCACGAGTTGCGACTGCTGGAATGCAGACTGCCGGTAATTAAGTTATATATAAGGTGCGGGAAGGGAACCTACGTACGTTCCATCGCCCACGACCTGGGTCGGGCCCTCGATTCGGCGGCCCATCTCAGCAGTCTGGTGCGCGAACGCATCGGGGAGTTCTCCAACGAAGACGCCCTCTCGGTGGCGCAGCTCCGCGACATCTTCGACGTAGAAGAAAAATAACGGCCGACTTCTAGACTTTCCGACTTTAAGACTTATCAGACTTAAAAATGACTGAACTTGTATACCTGGACGACGTGGAAAGGGACCCAGACACCGTTCTGACGGTTGGCACTTTTGACGGGGTGCATGCAGGACACCGGGTGCTGATCGACACCGTGGTGGAAAAGACGAAGAAACACGGTGCGCGAAGCGTAATTGTCACCTTCGACCCTCATCCCCGCGAGATTATCAACCCCGGCGATGCCGGAATCAAACTGTTGACTTCACTCACCGATCGCCGGGAAATCCTGGAAGAGTTGGGGGTGGACTGCATGGTGGTCATACCCTTCGATCGCGACTTCTCTCTGCTCTCCTCCGAGGAGTTTATCGAGGATGTCATTCACCGGAAGATCGGGGTGAGCGAGTTTGTGATCGGCTATGACCACCACTTCGGGCGTGACCGCGAGGGAACGATTGAAACGGTGGAGAAACTGGGAAAGAAACTGGACTTCGAAACCTATGTGATTTCCAAGCAGGAGGTGGGCGAGCGCACCGTCAGCAGCACGGCGATCCGTCGGGCCCTCAGCGAGGTGGGAAATGTTCGCCAGGCAGCGAAATTCCTGCAGCGTCCCTACCGCCTCAACGGCATGGTGGTGCACGGCGACAAACGCGGCAAGGAAATCGGTTTTCCCACGGCCAACCTACTGCCGGAAGACCAGCGCAAGATAGTGCCACACGACGGGGTCTATGCCGTCAGGGTTCGGGTGGAGGGCGACTGGTACGGGGGTATGATGAATATCGGCGTACGTCCCACCTTTGAGGGACAGCAGCGTGTGCTGGAAGTCCACCTTTTTGACTTTGAGGAGGAGATCTACGGCAAGAGCATACAGGTACGCTTCATCGAGCGCATCCGCGACGAGATGAAATTCGAGCGGGTGGAGGAGCTGGTGGCCCGGCTGGAGTCCGACAGAGAAGACGCGCTCGCCATCCTCCACGAGGCGAAGCAGGATTGAGTATAAATTGTATAATTACCCCATTTCGTTTATCTTTGGTGGCTGTAAACCACGAAGAAATGTACGTACCCGACGAAAGGACCAAAACATACACATGACGATTACCAAGGAACGCAAGGAAGAGATAATTGAGAAGTACGGTGGCTCCGCGGAGAACACCGGATCGACCGAAGCCCAGATCGCTATATTCACCGAACGTATCGCCGATCTCACCGAACACCTCAAGGACCATCCGCAGGATCACGCTTCGCGCCGGGGCCTGCTCAAAATGGTCGGGAAACGCCGGCGCCTGCTGAACTACCTGGCCAAGAATGATATCGAGGCCTACCGTTCGCTCATCAGCGACCTGGGTATTCGCAAGTAGCCCACATGAAGGCACGTCTCAACGGCGTGCCTTTTTTCGTATCCGCACCGAACGGGGGATTTCCCGGCCCATCCGATTGATCCCCCTTATGATTGCCGGCAGCATACTAGCCGACAGGGTGCGATCGGAAACCGATTCCTCATTTAACCGAACAGAAAAGAAGACCCATTACGATGAAATCAGATTTCAGAACCTGTGAATTCGCTCCCGGAAAAACCATCTCCATTGAAACCGGACGCATCGCCAAGCAGGCCGACGGGGCCGTTGTGATCCGCATGGGTGACACCATGCTGCTCTGCACCGCAGTTTGCGAAAAAGATCCCAAGCCGGGCATGAACTTTTTCCCACTGACGGTAGACCTGCGTGAAAGTTTTTCCGCGGCCGGCAAATTTCCCGGCGGTTTCATCAAGCGTGAGGGACGCCCCTCCGACAAAGAGATTCTCTCCAGCAGGCTTATTGACCGTACACTGCGCCCCCTCTTTCCCGACGGATTCCGATGCGAGACACAGGCCATCTGCGCCGTCCTTTCCTCTGACGGGGAGAACGACGGTGACGTGCTGGGAGGTGTGGGCGCCTCGGCAGCCATGCACCTCTCGGACGCCCCCTTTCAGGGTCCGACCGCCATGGTTCGCGTGGGACGCATAGAAGGGGAGTTCATTATCAATCCCACGGTCAGCGAGCTGAAAGAGAGTGATTTAGACCTGATCGTAAGCGGTACCGCCGAGAGCGTGATCATGATCGAGGGCGAGGCCGACGAAATTTCCGAGAAGGAGATGCTGGGAGCCATCAAGGCCGGCCACGAGGCCATCCAGAAACTTTGTGCTTTCCAGGAAGAGCTTCGCGAGGAATTCGGCAAGGAGAAACGGGACTACGAACCTGATCCTGTAGACGAGACCCTCAAGCAGAAGGTTGAGGAAAACGCTCGTCCGAAGATCCGCGACGTGGTCACCACCGGACTCGGCAAAGAGGAATACTCCAAACGGCTCAAAGAGGCCAAGGAGTCCGTGGTCGAGGAGCTCACCGCCATCGAGGAATTCGAAGAGGAGGCTGACGCCATCAAGGAGTTCTGCAAGAACATCGAGAAAGAAGAGCTCCGGAGCCTCATTCTCAACAAGAAAGAACGCATCGACGGGCGTGCACCGGAAGACATTCGTGATATCTGGACCGAAGTGGGTTACCTGGCCCGCACGCACGGTTCTGCCATCTTTACCCGAGGTGAGACTCAGGCCCTTGTTTCTATCACCATGGGCACCAAGCAGGATGCACAGTCCATCGACACTCTGATGGTGGAGGAAGACAAACAGTTCTACCTGCACTACAACTTCCCGCCTTACTGTGTGGGCGAGGCGCGCTTCCTGCGTGGTCCTGGTCGGCGTGAGATCGGCCACGGCCATCTGGCCGAACGCGCACTCAAAAAACTGATGCCATCCTTCGAGGAATTCGGCTATGTAATCCGCGTCATTTCCGACATTACCGAATCGAACGGCTCGTCTTCCATGGCCTCCGTTTGCGGAGGCTCCATGGCCCTGATGAACGCCGGCGTGCCGCTGAAGAAGCCGGTGGCCGGAATCGCCATGGGCATGATCGTGGGCGAGGACGAATCTGTGGTACTGTCTGACATCCGCGGAGAGGAGGACTTCATGGGCGACATGGACTTCAAGACCGCCGGATCGGCCGACGGCATCACCGCATGCCAGATGGACATGAAGGTGCAGGGCATCTCTTTCGAGGTGCTTGAAAAGGCACTGGAACAGGCCCACCAGGGACGCATGCATATTCTCGGCAAGATGGCTGAAACCATATCGCAGCCGGCTGATGAGATTTCCCCCTACGCGCCGCAGTTCATCAATATGGAGATCGAAGCCGATGACATCGGCGCAGTGATCGGTCCGGGCGGCAAGGTCATCCAGACTCTGCAGAAGGAGACCGACACCGAGATCTGGGTCGAGGAGGACGAAGAGCGCCGCAAGGGCATGATCACCATCACGGCCGACAGTCTTGACAAAGCCGAGGAGGCCAAGAAACGGATCCAGGGTATCGTGGGTCACCTCGATGAGGGAGCCACCTACAAGGGCACCGTTAAGGCCATCAAGGAATACGGCGCTTTCGTGGAGATCGTACCGGGCAAGGACGGACTGTTGCACGTCTCTGAGATCAATCACACACACGTGGACAACGTCAGCGATGTCCTTTCAGTAGGCGACGAGCTGGAAGTCAAACTCCTCAAGGTGGAGCACGGCGGTAAGCTGCGTCTCTCCCGCAAGGCCCTGATTCCCAAGGACGGCGAATAATTGCCGTCACCGCATTCTGTTCAGCGCCATCCTGGTATTGCCGGGGTGGCGTTTTTCTATGCGGGACAGCCTGCATACCATAACCTTCTCCCGTGAGTTATGCCCGCGCGGCCTGACACACATGCACATAAAAGATGTATCGATTCCATCATGACCCCCAAACGATCCGCCGAGGAACTAGACTTTGTTGGCAAAACCACCCTGGAAAACGGACTCAAAGTGGTCACCGAACAGGTGCCCAGCATCAAGAGCGTCTCCGTCGGCATCTGGGTGAAGACCGGCAGCCGAAACGAGAGCGACCGGCGCGCGGGCATTACCCACTTTCTGGAGCACATGCTTTTCAAGGGCACCGAGAGCCGCTCCTCCTACGACATCGCCATGAGCATGGAGTCGGTAGGGGGCTACCTGAATGCCTTCACTTCTTCCGAATACACCTGCTACTACTCCCGATGCCTCAACTCGCAGATGGAGCGGGCGCTGGACGTGCTTTCCGACATGGTGCTGCACCCGTCCTTCCCTGAGGAGGAGATCGCCAAGGAGAAAAAGGTGGTCATCGAGGAGATGAAAATGTACCGCGATTCTCCGGACGACTATCTCTTCGAGGAGTTCAGCAATGCCATGTTTAAGGGACATCCCCTGGGACGGCCCATCATCGGCTTCGAGGAGACGGTATCGGCCTTCAGCCGGCAGGACCTCTACGACTACATGGCCGAGCGCTACCGTCCAGACAACTTGATCGTGGCCGTCTCTGGCAACATGGAGCATGAACGGGTGGTGGAGCTGGTGGAAGGATATTTCGGTGACCTGGAGCGTGAAGCCACCGAGACGGAGAATCAGCCGCTTACCGGCTACGAACAGGACCGACTGCAGCTGACCAAGGACATCGAGCAGACCCATCTCATAATGGGACGACGCGGACTCAACTACGATCACGAGGACAAGTACAAGCTGCTGATGGCCAACACCATCCTGGGAGGGGGGATGAGCTCGCGGCTGCACCAGAACGTGCGCGAGAAATACGGCTACTGCTACTCCATCACCACCTTTAACCAGTCCTACAGCGACTCGGGTCTGTTCGGGGTCTACGTTGGTACAGACCGTGACTACGTGGATCATGTACGGGAGCTGATCGTTCGTGAGCTGGACCGCCTGCGAAGCGAAAAGGTGGGCGAGCAGGAGCTGGCCGAAGCCAAGGCACAGCTCAAGGGCAAGCTTATGCTCTCGCTGGAGAGCATGAGCAACCGCATGTCACGCCTGGCCAAGAGCGAGCTCTATTTCGAGCGTTTTGTGACCCTGGACGAGCTGGTGGAAAACATTGACGGCGTGGATGCCGAAGGGCTGCGCAACTTTGCGGAGGACTTTTTCGATGCCGGCCGCTACTCCGAGGCCCAGCTGCTGCCGGACGGAAACTGACGTACGCTGCGAAAATCCTTCATTCTTACTCAATATGAATGCGGGTCACCCGAAGGACCGGAACATCGCCGGAGCGGTCGAAAAAGTAGAGTTGGTTCCGGTCGTCTATATGTTTCGGATGAAAGACCGTGTAGAATTCCTGTCTCATGGTGAAATCGTCGTCAATCTGCGAATACCCGACGTAGGCGCCCGTCTCGGCATCGAACAGTTCCAGGTAGTAGTCTGCATCGTTTCCTTCGGCCACTGTAACGAAATGAAAAAGCCACTCATCGTTGGCGAAAAGATGATTGCTTTGCAACAACATCTGGTAGCGGTATGAACCTGCCGGATCCCCTCCACTGATCATACCATGCACCTTGCGCGCCATTTCAAAGAAATCTACATCCTGATCGAGCTGCCGGTAGGGTGTGGGGTTTGAAAAGCGGCTGTTGATCCCCTGAACGGTGGTCTGCAATTTGTCCTCAAGATAGGTATAGTTGATCATGAAAAGGGTTCCCTTGAATACCCGGTGGGTGAAGGCAAGCTGATTGCCGGGGAGACCTGCCATGTTATAGTGGTTTGGTGAACGGGCAATACGCCGTTCGATGAGCAGGTCGGGATCCCACATCTTTTCATATATATCCAACACGCCGTGATACTGGGTGTCCAGATCCCGGGACATGAATTTAATGACCCTGTTGTCCATCTCTTCGACTCTGTCGGAACCTACTTCTCCCCGGTAGTCTTTAGCTGTCACCGCCAGCGTTGAGTCGTCGATGGGGACGATATTGTGGCCGCCCGACCAGTCTGACTTGAAGCTGTGTGACCGGTGACTTTCTCCCAGTTCATAAAAATATGTGATGCGCTGGGACCGCGTGTCCAGTGCAATGAGTTCTCCGTCCTTCCCTATGGTCATCTCGTCCATATCCAGGAACTCCCCGGGTCCCCGGCCCCGGCCACCAAACCGGGTGATAAAATTTCCCTCTGAATAGAAAACCCGGATGGACAGATCCTGGCCCGCCAGGTAGATGCGACCCACGGTGTCCGTGGTCACATGCAGTGGGTTGGCGATCATGTACTCCTCGGGGGCGTTCTCATCCTGGCCTATAACCATGACCTCTTGGAAGGATATCTCCAACTCCTGTGCGCCGGCTATCTGACCACCTACGAATAACCATGCCACAACAATCAGGCAGGCAAGACGAATTGAATATGCAAATAGGGCAGGGGACCACGGAGTAACTGTCGTAGGTAAAGGAGTGGATGTATTCATAATTCAAGGCCTTTTCCGTTGTTTACCCGTAACAAGAGCACGCAGTATGCGCTTGTATAGTTTACTACTTATTTAACACTCTGTAAATTTGTAAGATTGGAGATCTTTGGCTTTTAGTTCAAATTGGGGGTTGACATCCAAGGCCGAACCGCTTAGATTTCTCGCATTTCCAAAAGACATCTGTTGATGATAGAGCAAGTGCGCATAGCCTTAAACGAACGACGCCGCCGCCCGAAAGGGCGAAATACTTGATCTCTATCCATCATTAAGTATTCGCCCGCTCACTCTCACGATTGAGCGGGCTTTTTTTTTGTAACTCACAAAACGTTTAAGGCTATGAACCATTTCCTTTCCATCGGCGGCAACGACCCGTCCTACATTCAGCATCTGCTGCGGCAAAGCCGGTACCTTCACACCAATCCCTCCATCAAAACCCTGGAGGGCAAGAATATCCTCTTCTGCTTCGAGAAGCCCTCCTTGAGAACCAAGGTGGGAACCGAGGTGGCCATCAACGCCCTTGGCGGCGATGTGATCCACATCTCTCCGGAGGCCTTTCTGGGCGGCAAGGTGGTGCATCCCTCCGAGTTTGAATCCGACGTGCCCGAAGAGCGCGAGGCGCTCAAGGACACCGTGAAGAACGTATCGGAGTGGTGCGACGCCATCTTTGCCCGGGTCTACCGCCACCAGACACTCACCACGCTGGCCTCCTTTTCAGGTATCCCCATCATCAACGCCCTCTGCGACAAGCACCATCCCATGCAGGCGCTGGCCGATCTTTACACTTTGCAGGAGAAGTTCGGAGAGGGACACCAGCTCACCGTGTCATTCGTGGGCGATGCCAACAATGTGGCCTTTTCGCTCATCGAGATCCTCCTGATGTCCGGCCATGAGATCCGCTTTGCAGGTCCCCGCGAGTACTACTGGGACAAGCAGCAGCTGCACCATTTTATCCAGCTGGCCAAGCGGCACCGGGGTACCTTCACCCACTCCACCGATCCTTTGAAGGCCGTCAGCGGCGCCGACGCCGTCTACACCGACGCCTTCGTCTCCATGGGCGAGGAGAAGATCTACGACGAGAAGCTGGCCGCCTTCCGGAAATACCAGGTAAACGGCGAGCTCTTCGAAAAGGCGCCCTCCCATGCGGGCTTCATGCACTGTCTGCCTGCCCACCGCGGGGTGGAGGTAACCGACGAGGTGCTCGACCACGAAAACTCCTGGATCTACGACCAGGCGTGCAACCGGATGGTGGTCTCCAAGGGGGTCTTCAGCACCCTGCTGACCGACAGCCAGGCTGCCTCCCCGGTAGCGTCGCGCCGTCAGCTGGCCGCCGAGGCCTGAGCACCGGGTGCCTCTTTCCGCACGAAACCTTTTTTATCTCCAATTTTCAAGAATACGTAACCATGCAACAGCAACACTACCATAAAACCGCTTCCCACGAAGCCGAGAAAGGAACCTTCGACACCTGCCTGCTGCTCTACAGCGGCGGCCTGGACACCAGCGTCATGCTCAAGTGGATACAGCAGGAGTACGAATGCGAGGTCATCGCCCTGGCCATCGACCTCGGCCAGCGCGCCGACAACCTGGAGTGGATCCGCGAGAAGGCGCTCTCCCTCGGGGCCAAAGAGGCCGTCGTCTATGACGCGAAGGAGGAGTTTGCCGAGCTCTGCCTGGAGTCGGTCCGCGCCAACGCCGACTACCAGGGCGGCTACGCCCTGGGCTGCCCGCTGGGACGGGTCATGATCTCCCGGGTCGCCGTACGCCTTGCCGCCGAATACGGCTGCCAGGTTATCGCCCACGGCTGCACCGGCAAGGGCAACGACCAGGTGCGCTTCGAGAGCTATATCACCACCTTGGATCCCTCCCTGAAAACCATCGCCCCGGTTCGGGAGTGGTCCATGGGACGAGACGAGGAGATCGAATATGCCCTGGCCAACGACATCCCGGTCGAGCAGACCAAAGAATCTCCCTACTCCTACGACGAAAACATGTGGGCCAACACGGGGGAGGGGGGCGAGATCGAGGATCCGGGCAAGATTCCCCCGCTCGGTAACATCCTCAAGTGGTGCAACACCCCGAAGGAGGCACCCGACAAGGAGGAGATTGTCTCTGTCGGCTTCGAAGAGGGACGTCCCGTAAAGCTCAATGGAGCTCCTGTGAAGCCGGCTGGGCTGATCACCGCTCTCAATGACCTGGGCGCGCGGCACGGGGTGGGTTATTTCCACCTGATCGAGGACCGCGTGGTGGGACTGAAGGTGCGGGGCATCTACGAGAATCCGGCCGCGCACATCCTCATCCAGGCGCATAAAAACCTGGAGCAGCTGGTCTCCACCCGCGAGGAAAATGAGCTCAAGACGCTCATGGACACCAATTGGGCCTACCTCTGCTACGGGGCCAAGTACTTTGAGCCGGTCATGGATAACATCCGCGCCTTCATCGACAACCAGAACCGAAAGGTGACCGGCACGGTGAAGCTGCGCCTCTACAAAGGCAACTGCGAGGTGGTGGCCCTGGAGTCGCCCTATTCGCTCTTCGACGAGAACCTGGCTACCTTCAACAAGTCGGCGGCCTTCAACCAGAATGCCTCCGCAGGCTTCATCGAGCTTTGGAACCTGCCACAGAAAACCGCCTACAACCTCAAAAAGGGAGTCAAACAGCATGTCTAAACTCTGGGAAAGCGAACACGGAAAGACGCAGAACGACAAGACAGGGAACCGAGCGGGACTTCGCCGCAAGGTGGAGGCCTTCACCGTGGGGGAGGACTATCTGCTGGACCGCAGGCTGCTTCCCTACGACCTGCGGGCCTCCAAAGTGCACGCGGAGGCGCTGGTGCACGCCGGCGTACTCGATGAGGAGGAGTGCGTCCGCCTGCAGGAGGCGCTCGACGAAATTCACGGCCTGTGGAAGGCGGGGGATTTCGAGATTCTTCCAGAGCAGGAGGATTGCCACACCGCCATCGAAGAGTTCCTGACCGACAAGCTGGGGGAGCTGGGACGAAAGATTCACGCCGGGCGCTCCCGCAACGACCAGGTGCTGGTGGCCATGCGCCTGCTGGAGAAGGACGGGCTCAAGCAGGTGGTCGGTGGCGTAAAGCTGCTGGCCGAGACGCTATTGGACCAGGCCAGGCGATACGACGGAGTGCCTATGCCGGGCTACACTCACACCCGCAAGGCCATGCTCTCGTCCGTTCCGCTTTGGCTTGCCTCCCTGGCCGAGATGCTGATCATGGACCTGGAGGCGGTGCGCGGAGCATGGCGGCAGGCCGACCGCTGCCCCCTGGGTACGGCCGCCGGCTACGGCACGGCCTTCGACCTGCCCAGGGAGGAGACGGCCCGCAAGCTGGGCTTCTCGCGTCCCCTGGTGGCCTCCCTCGCCGCCCAGAACACCCGGGGGAGGGTGGACCTGCAGGTGGTGCAGGCGCTGGAGGCGGTGGGCTCCACGCTGGCCCTTTTCGCGGACGACCTGCTTGATTTTACGGCCTCTGAACGGGGATTCTTTGAGCTGGACGACGTCTTCTGCACCGGCTCCTCCATCATGCCGCAAAAGCGTAACATCGACACTGCCGAGTTGATGCGCGCCCGTCATGCTGAGCTCGCGGGATCGGCGCAGGCCATCCGCATGAATATCAACGGCCTGGGATCCGGCTACCACCGCGACCTTCAGCTGGCCAAGGGTCATGTCATACGGTCGCTGGATACCATCCTGGAGATGCTGGAGATGGCCACCCTTTTGGCCGAAAGCCTGCGGCCGGTAGAGGAGAATCTGCGGGCGGCCTGTACGCCCGAGCTCTTCGCGGCCGACCGGGCTAACGAGCTGGTCAGAGAGGGGCTTTCCTTTCGGGATGCCTACCATCGTGTTAAAGAGGAGCTGGATAATTTGGAGGCGGACGACCCCGAGGCCAACCTGCGGTCCAAGACCCACCTGGGCGCCCCAGGTAACCCGGGTGTGGAGGAGCTGCGAGAGGAAGTGAGGGCTTTTCGGCTGGAACTAGACCGCGATTGACGCGGCGCACAACGCCAATATGCCGGTCTCTTTTGCGCTGGAGAGATTTTTAATTTATACTGGCAGTATCAAATTCTGCCGGTCCATGCCGGCCAGGCTATCATCAAGCATCGGGCCATGAATGATACCGCAACAAATTCCGACGCCAATCGCACCCAGAAGATGCGGGAAAGGGGAGACGACCTGTACCACGTTGGACTTCTTTTCTGGTTTATTTCCGTACTGCTGGATCACCTTGAGGTTGATGCGCTGTGGACGGACGGGGCCATCGGCATCTCCTATCTGTGTGTTGTCGGGGGACTGACGGTCACCTTTATATACAATGAGAAGGGCGGCTGGAAACGGAAGCTGAACGGTTTTTTTCTGCTCTTTCTGCTTGCCGTGACGGTATGGCTGCTCTTCACCTTTTAAAAACCAGCGACATGTCTGAAACAAATAACTCCAGCTCTGCCCGTCGCATGATCGTGGACATAGCCCATGAAACAGCCAGGTTCGGGCTTGTGCTTTTGATACTTTCGCTGCTGCTGATTCGCCTGGACCGCGGTGTGCTGGCCCTGGAAGTTACCGCAATGATCCTCATTCTGGGGCCACATATTGCCATACTGATCTACAGCCATAAAAAAAGCGAGCGTCATTCCGCCATGCGCATCCTGGGACTTGTCGTATTGCTTCTGGTTATTGCGGCGATAATGTGGTACCTGTGATGCATACGGAAGATACATCCAGGGACCAGAGCATGCTGAATAGGGCTGACCGTATGTCTATGCCCATCATTGTTTTATTCATTATTTCTGAAATCATGCACTACCTCGGCTGGCCCTACTGGAAGCCGATGGTGCTGACAGCACTGACCCTTGCCACCCTGCAGTCCGCCATGCTCATTTATTACGCGGAAAAGGGCACATGGAAACGACGTTGGGGAGCAGGCTTCTTTGTGGTACTGATCCTGCTGGCCGTTTTCCTGTTTCTCGGATCACAAGGCTGGTTGTAGGTATTTCATAATAATTAGATTTCAGAGTAAGT
>JAXHMM010000004.1 GCA_034521445.1 Balneolaceae bacterium
GAAGCGTGCCGTCGGCGCGTAGATTCTCCAGCAGCTGGTAGTGTGGCTGGGGCAGGCTGCCCGCCAGAGTCTCCACATCCTGCCGGCGCAGCACCAGGTTCAGCAGCGAGGCACGGTAGCGCAGGCTGTCGGTTCGATCCAGTCCCTCCACGAAACCGTCGGCCGTCAGGAAACTCTCGCCCAGGCCAAAACGGAATTCATCCACCCAAAGGGAGTCGACGCGTCCCTCCGCGTGCAGGCTGAAATCGAGGGGGCGTCCCACCTCGGGGATACGGGGGAGAGCTCCCGGAAATCGTCCAGCACCAGCCGGGAGGAGCCCAGGTTGAGGTCGTAATGGGCTTCCCTGAACTGTCGTGCCAGCTGGCCGGCATAGAGGTCCACTCCTTCCACCTCCCCGGAGAGCTCCAGTTCAGAGTCGCCCAGCCTCAGGGTGAAGCCGTTGAACTCCAGAAAGCGGTTGTCGTTGTAGACCTGACCGCTGAGGGCGACGTCACCCGCCTGCAGCTCGCCCACCTGCATGGAGAGCGAGCGGATATCCCAGAAACGCTGCCGCTCGGTGAGTTCCAGGAAAAAGGAGGCCTGCAGCTCACCGATTTCTAAGGGCTGCGGCAGACCCGCGCGTCCGGCGGCCCCGTGGAGACGGTCCACGTAGACCGATCCGCCGGTGATGCTGACCTCGGGAGCGATGATACGTATGTTGTGGAACCAGGAACGGGAGGTGGTTTCGGGCGCCGGGTCCCCCTCACGTTCTGCGGTGCGGATCGCGGCGGCCGTATCAGGCCGGGCAGGTGCCAGGGCCTGGGCCCAAGTGTAGGCGCCGGTGGAGTCGGTGAGCAGTCGCAGCCGCGGTCCCTGCACCGAAAACCCGGTGATGCTGAGGCGGTTGCTCAACAAACTCCAGGGATCGAGGGTTACGTCCACGCGCTCGACCGAGAGCAGGGTGTCGGCCCCGGCGGCGCCGTCCGTCCGGGCATGGGTCACGGTCACCTCATCCAGGCTGGCACGGAAAGGCAGGGTACCCCGGAGGCTGCCGACGTCAAGTTCGGAGCGGAAGGCCGTCCGGTAGTCGCGCTCCAGGCGGTCAACCAGCCAGGAACGGGTGGCTTCAAGCTGCAGCAGTCCGAAGGCAATGCCTCCGAACAGCAGCAGCAGAAGCGCCGCCCCGAAAACCAGTCTCAGCAGATAGGTCCAGGTGGTATGTAGCCAGCGTAGCAGCAAAAGTCAGGCGGGCGTGGAATTGATATTTCGAAATGCGTAGCGCCACGCCTCCCCGATCAGCTCCTCATCTTCGCAGGGTACCAGGCGTGGTTCGCCCCACCGGTCCAGCAGCACCAGCCGTATGGTGTGGTCTTTCACTTTCTTGTCTCTTTTCATGGCCTCGATCAGTTCCGGCACCCGATCGGCGTAGCGGCCGTAGGGTGCGCGGTAGAGGGGAATAAAGGGTTCGAGCCGTCCGGCGTCCACCGGGGCGCCGCGCAGTTCGGAGGCCCGGCAGGCGGCGATCATACCCAGAAAAACGGCTTCCCCGTGGGAGATATTACCGTAACCTGCGATCTTTTCGAGGGCGTGTCCGAAGGTATGGCCGAAGTTGAGCCAGGCGCGCCGGCCCTTCTCCAGGGCGTCCTCCTCGACGATCTCCGCCTTGATGCGCGCGCTGCGGTGAATGAGGTCCTCCCAGCGCGGGGAGGGGACGAACCCCTGTCCGGCGGCTTCCTCGATCTCCCCGAACAGCTGCGGTTCGCGAATGGCGGCGTACTTAAGCACCTCCGCCAGCCCGTTGATCCACTCCCGCCGCTCCAGGGTCTCCAGGAAAAAAGTCTGCGCAAAGACGGCGTCCGGCTGGTGGAAAGCGCCCACCAGGTTCTTGCCCGCAGGGTGGTTGACCCCGGTCTTGCCCCCGATGGAACTGTCGACCATGGCCAGCAGGGTGGTGGGCATATGCAGCAGCGGCACCCCTCGCAGCAGGGTGGCGGCGGCAAAACCGGCGAGATCGCCGGTCACCCCTCCCCCCACGGCCAGCAGGGGTGTGCCGCGCTCCGGGGAGTTCTCCATCAGGGCGTCCGTCAGGCGCTTCCACTGCGACACCGACTTGCTGGACTCCCCCTCGGGCACCTGCAGGAAAACGCATTCGCGGAAGGACTCGCCGCATTCCGCCTCCAGGGTCTCCCCGTGAAGGCGCATCACCTTCTCGTCCACCACCACCATGAGCCGTGCGTCGCCGTAGCGATCCCGACCGAAGGTGCGGAAAGAGTCCCATAACCGCTCGCCCACGCTGTAGCGGCTGGACCAGCGCCGTTCGGCGCCCAGTTCAAAGGTGTGAGACATGAAGACGTATCTTGTCCATAAGTTGGTCAACCATCTGCTCCGGATCCTGCCGTTCGTCCGGGTCGAGACGCAGGCTCAGTTCGGCCTGCTCGTAGAGAGGGCGGCGGCGTTCGAGCAGGGCCTGCAATGCCTCCCTGCCCTTTTCGTGATCGGCCCCCGGCTCCCCCGCCGCGTCGGCCAGCGGTCGGCCGGTGTCCTTGCGAATACGCTCAAAGATAACAGAAAATGGGGTATCAATAAATATAAGGAGGCCGTTGAGCTTGAGATCATCCACCAGAGACTGGTTCTGAAGGGAGCCCCCGCCCAGGGCGATCACGCCGGACGCTTCACGCATGGCCTTCTTAAGCCAGGCGCGTTCGCGTCTTCGGAAGCCCTCTTCTCCCTCCTCCCGGAAAATCTCGGAAATCTCCATGTCCGCCTGCCGGGCCACGCGGCGGTCGAGGTCCGCAAAAGGCACCTCAAGGCGCTCGGCCAGCAGGCGTCCCACGGTGCTCTTGCCGGCGCCCATGAAGCCGCAGATCCAGATCCGTTCGGGAAGGTTGGGGATGTCGGTCCTGTTCACGTCGCCGGGATTATTCCATTCAACGGCGGTGCTGCGCCCGCGGTTCCACCGGGGGCACCATCACCACCTGCTCGCGCTCCACCTTCACGGCGCCGGGTCCGGCCCCTTTGGGCTTTCGCACGTATTTGCGTTTGGTATACATGACGGGCGCGCTTTTCATTCCCTGCGCCTTGGAAAACCAGGCTGCAAAGCCCGCAGCCTGCAGGATGACCTCCTGCGGGGGATAGTCCGAGGTGTTGCCCATGCGGATCACCACATGCGAGCCGGGGACGCCCCGGGCGTGCAGCCAGACGTCTTCCTTATGGGCCAGGCTGGTAAGCTGGTCATTGCTACGGGCGCTCTTGCCCACCCAGACTTCGTATTTTCCCACCTTCAGCTTGCGGTAGGGGGAGGAGGCCACCTCGCCGGACTCGTTGCCGAAACCCAGCTCCTCCAGCTTTTCCCGGCGCTCTCCGAACCAGTCTTGCATCTCCCCCAGGTGCGTCACCTTCCCCAGCTCCTCCCGCAGCCGGCGCACCGCCTCCAGCTCCCTCTCCACCCGCGGGATCCGCCGGCGGGCCTCCTCGTAGTTTCTCCGGGCCGACCGGGCTTTCTCATAGTACTGTTCGGCGTTGCCCGAAAAGCCCCTGTTCGGGTCCACCGCAATGGAAATTTCCCGGTCCTCCTCGTAGATATCAGGCAGGCGTACAACGGTCTCCCCCTCCCCCGTCTCCAGCCGGGGCTCCAGCTCCTCGTGGGCATGGGCCATCAGCAGGTGGGCGCTGCGCTCGTAGGTGTCGGCCCTCTCCAAACTTCTGTCGGCCTGGCGTAGCTGCTCCAGGCGGCTCGCCTTTTTCGATTCCATGCGTTCCAGGAAGCGGCTCACCTTCTCACGGCGGTTGTTGAGTCTCCTCAGGTGCACGGCGTTGCGGTAGGCGTGCCGCACGGCGTCGTTCACCGAGTCGAAGGCCCGGTCGGTGGGCAGGTCGAGCAGCTCCTCGTCCCACAGCGTCAGGTCGCCGGTCTGCAGCACCCGCGGACAGGGCTTCTCCTTCATGGCACGGACGATGCGCTCGCCGAAGGCGACGGTCTCGGCGGCGTCCATCCCATCCACCGCGTGCTGCTCTACCAGGTGCGGCAGCAGATTGCGAGGCAGCTTGGGATGCAGACCGGTAAGTCGGTTCTTCGGGATGGCCCGCATGCGCGGCTCCTCATCCCTGTCCGGGGGGTGCGCCTCCGGGGGCGCCTCCCCGCGCACCTCCTCCGGATTCTTGAAGGCGTCAAGGATCTCCTTCCCGTCGGTGAGGTAGACGTTGGGACTGCCCCCGTAGAGCTTGAAAAGCAGGGAATACTCCCCTTCGAAACGAACCTCCCAGAGGCGGTCCTCCTCCGCCAGCCGGGTGCCCTCCACGCGCCGGCCCTCGAGCTCGCCGAAAAAATCCATCACGTTGCTTTTTTTCGGAGGTCTGTAGTCGTCCAGGAAGATCGCCGTCTCCGAGGGATTGGCGCTGAATATCAGCCGGTGGCGCTCCCCGCCGGCCTCCAGGTAGAGCTCCAGCACATCCTTGTGGGGACTTATCCCACGCAGGTATACTCCCCCCCGGATCTTTTCTTTTATCTCGGAGTTTAGATATATTAGGACGAAATAATTATTCATGCATTAGAGGAGTGACCCTGAACAAAAACCGTAACAATTTGCAGGTTCGGTGAATGATCTATCCCATCTTTAATTCCGTTGTAAACTGCATTGAACAGGAGCTGAACAAGAGGGAAGCGGAAATCAAGACCTTCAAGACATGGAATGAAGATAGAATAAATGCCACAGGGTTGGAAATTCTCATCGACCTCTCCGGGCAGTCCCATTTCCTCGACACCCTCTCCATCAATTTCGACTGGGACCGTTTCCGCGAGACTGTGCTGGCCCGTCAGCTTGAAGGCATGGAAGAGCATCCCTTCCTGCAGGAGGAGAACATGGTGAGCACCTCCATCGCACCGGTCATCGACATCGAAATCACCTGGATGTTCAACGAGGAGAAGTCCCAGCCGCAGGTGGAGGGCCACAGTCAGTCGCGCCGCCTGGAATCGGCCAGCGAGTGGATGGAAGAGATCAGCCGCGACGTGAACCAGCTGCTGGGGGACGACAACATCATCACCCGCTGGCATGTGGAGGTGGAGGGCGACAGCACCGACAAGTACCTCTCGGCTATCAATCTCATCTCCTATTACCAGTACACCCTCTCCGACATGGAGAGCCTCAACGACGTACACCGGTTCGTGACCCGCCAGCTTCGCTCCCTGCTGGCCAAGTCGCGCAAGGTCAACAAGATCGTGGACAACACCCTCGCCTCGGTGGCGGCCTGAGCTCCCCTGCAGCGGACGCCCCTGCCCGCAAGCCTTTACCTACCCGCAAATTCTTCCGCCAAAGAAAAAGGCCCTCCTCCTTTCGTCCCGCACAGGGCGGGGAGAAAAGCGGCAGGGCCTGAATAGGCGTACGGTCGTCCCGCGCTACTTTTTCTTCTTGTGGCGGTTCTTGCGGAGACGCTTCTTGCGCTTGTGCTTGGAGATTTTCGCTCGTTTTCTCTTCTTTCCGCTGGGCATAATAGTCACCTTCGTTTTAACAGTGATGGTTGGTCTCTCTCCGCCTCTGCGGTTCGTCACCGCCGGGAGCGCCAACCGGCACCCACGGTGGACGGGGGATCTTAAAGGCTGTCAAGATACGAACAATTCCGATATTTCCTAGTCCCGACCGGGTTATTCCTCCTCGCCATTCATCATCGACTTGTTGACCTCCTCCTTGAAGTCCTTCGACATCTTGAGGGTGGGTACGTACTGCTCGGGCACGATGACCTCCTCGTTGGTCTTGGGGTTGCGCGCCACGCGTTCGGCCCTCTTGACCACCTTGAAGCTGCCGAAACCGCGCAGCTCGATGTGTTCGCCGCGTTTCATGGCGTCGATCACGGTCTCCATGAAGCCGTTGACCACCGCCTCCGTCTCAACCTTGGTGAGTCCTGTCGATGAAGATATCACGTCTACGATGTCCGCTTTCGTCATAACCAGTCACCTGTCTCGATTTAAAATTATTCCCCGTGAGGGGAACGTGCGCTTCTTGATCTGCAGTAAGCTTTTATTTTCTTCGATTTTAACGTTTTTTAATGTCACTTCAATGTCGAAACTTCATTTGAATCTAAAAAATTCAAATTTCTTTTATACTTTCATCCAAAATCGTTAACGAACATATCACCAACAGGAGCTCATGGAGACATTTGAACGGGTCATAGCGTGGCTAGAAAACGCAATCTGGAACTTTCCTGAAGCGATGCCGGCCATGGTGGTCCTCCTGCTCGCCTTCGGCCTCTTCATCACCTTCCGCCTCGGATTCGTTCAGATACGGCGTTTTGCCCACGGCCTCAAGGTGGTCTCCGGCTTCTACGACGACCCCGACGACGACGGGGACATCAACCACTTCCAGGCCCTCACCACCGCCCTTTCGGCTACGGTGGGCATCGGCAATATCGCCGGGGTGGCCCTGGCCATTCACTACGGGGGACCCGGCGCGCTTTTCTGGATGTGGGTGACCGCCATCTTTGGCATGGCCATCAAGTATACGGAGGTAACCCTCGCCCAGGAGTACCGCGGCAAGAATCCCGACGGCTCGGTTTCCGGGGGACCCATGTACTATATCGAACGGGGACTGGGCTCCAACTGGAAGTGGCTGGCCGTGGCCTTCGCCATTTCCGCCGCCATCTGCGCCTTCCTTACCGGCAACGCCGTGCAGGCCAACACGGTGGCCGACATGATGAAAACCGACTTTCAGGTACCCGTGGCCATCACAGGACTGATTACCGCCAGTCTGGTGGCCATGGTGGTGCTGGGCGGCATCAAGCGCATCGGTCGGGTAACCTCCCGCCTTGTGCCTGTCATGGGCATCCTCTACGTGCTGGGCGCGCTGGTCATCCTGCTGATCAACTACGAAGCCGTGATCCCCTCCTTTGTGACCATCGTCAGCAATGCCTTCAACCCGCAAGCCGGCGCTCTCGGCGTGGGTTCGGGCGCCCTCATCTTCACCCTGAGCTACGGAGTGCAGCGAGGCATCTTTTCCAACGAGGCGGGCCAGGGATCGGCCCCCATCGCCCACTCGGCGGCCAAAACCGACCAGCCTGTGCGTGAAGGCGTGGTGGCCCTGCTGGAACCCTTTATCGACACGCTGATTATCTGCACCATGACCGGCCTGGTTATCGTCTCCACCGGCTCCTGGGACGCCCATCACCCCTCCTCGGTGGATCCTTCGGGTGACGTGACGCACTACACCTACACCGCCTCCCAGGAATCGCCGGGCATGGAGAGTGACGCGCCGGTGCTCTATTTCGAGAACGGCATACCCGTAAACGGCACCATGTACTATAACGAATTCCCCGCCGACACCATGTACGTGGATCAAGGCTACTCTACGCCCTTCAACGGCCGCATTGAGCTGCAGCAGAACGAGGAGGGCGACTACATGGCGGTAAGTACCTTTACCGACGACGACAGCCGTATCA
Source organism: Balneolaceae bacterium (assembly GCA_034521445.1). Lineage (NCBI taxonomy): Bacteria > Pseudomonadati > Balneolota > Balneolia > Balneolales > Balneolaceae > Balneolaceae bacterium. The sequence goes on from JAXHMM010000004.1 coordinate 7,405, forward strand.
CCACCCTCTACGGGGGCGTCGTGCAGCTGGGCGCGCCGCTCACCTCGGCCGCCTTCGAACGGGGACTCGCCCCGCTGACTTCGGGCGGCGGCTACATCGTGACCCTTGCCGTGCTGCTCTTTGCCATCTCCACCTCCATCAGCTGGAGTTACTACGGCGACCGCGCGGCACAATACCTCTTCGGCTTCGAATCCATCTTCTGGTACCGGATCGCCTTTGTAGGCATGCACTTTTTCGGAGCGGTGGTCTCGGTGGCCGTGATCTGGAGCTTCGGCGACGTGATGCTGGGTCTGATGGCCTTCTTCAACATCATCGCCCTCTTCGCCCTCTCAGGCGTAGCCTACAAGATTCACAAAAAGTACTTTGAGAATACGGACGTATAACTTATAAAGTCTGGTAAGTCCTAAAGTCTAGAAGTCGGGAAGTCTGAAAGTCGGATAGTCTTGAAGTCTGAAAGTCGAAGAGTCGATAAGGTGACCGTGGTGGACCATCCCCTGGTGGCGCGCGACGTCACCCTGCTGCGCGATGCGGGCAGCGGGGCCGACGCCTTCCGCCGGGCACTGCACCGGGTTTCGCTGGCCCTAGCCATGGAAGCCCTCCGCGGGGCGCCCACCGAGGAATGCCGCGTGAAGACGCCCATCCGTGAGACCACCGGGCGGCGACTATCCGGAGACGTAATCGTGGTGCCCATCCTGCGGGCCGGTCTGGGCATGGTGGACGCCTTCCTGCAGCTGCTGCCCGAAACGCGGGTGGGTCACCTGGGCATGTACCGCGACGAGGAGACCCACGAGCCCGTGGACTACTACGCCAACATCCCCGGCGGGGTGGAGTCGGCCCTGGTGCTGGTGGTCGATCCCATGCTGGCCACCGGCGGAAGCGCCTGCGGCGCCCTCTCCCATCTACGCAGGCGGGGCGCACAACATTTACGTTTTATTTCGTTAATTTCAGCGCCTGAAGGGATTCGCAAGCTCCGGGAACAGCATCCCGACGTGCCCCTGATCACCGCCGCAATTGACGAGAAACTGAATGATGAGGCCTTTATCGTACCGGGACTGGGTGACGCGGGGGACCGCTATTTCGACACCCTCTGATGCCCTGCGCAGCTTTCTGCTCGCCGCCCTTCTGGCGGCCTTCGGCTTCGGCCTCTCCTCCTGCAACGACCTGAGCAGCGATCAGGTACAGCAGATCAACGAGGCCCTCAACGACTCCCTCACCTCCTCCACCGAAGCCTGGGACGTTGAGATCGCCATCATGGAGAAGGAGCGGACCAAGGCGCGCCTGACAGGCTCGTACGCCGCCACCTACACACGGGGCGACTCCAGCCGCACCCATATCGACGGACCGGTGCACATCGACGTCTACGACTCTACCGGCGCGGTAACCACCCGCGTGCGTTCCGACCGCGCCATCTATCGCGCGGCCACCCTTCATTTCGAGTTCTTCGGCGACGTGCAGGTGGAGACCGACGAGGGACGCACCCTCTCCTCGGAGTACCTGCGCTGGAACCAGGGCGAGAACACCATCGACACCCCGCGTTTCGTGGTGGTGACCACCCCCACCGACACCCTGGCCGGTACGGGACTGACGGGTACAGCCGATCTCTCCAGTGTTACTCTGCATGACGCCCGCGGCAGCATCACGCTCGACTAATGGATAGGAACCGACTCCGCATAACCCCCGCCCGCCGTCTGCCCGCGTTCCCGGCCCTGACTGCGCTGCTGGTGCTGCTGGCGACCGCTCTCCCCGCAGAGGCCCAGCAGCGGGTCAACATTCTGGATTCAGAATCAGTCACCGATGAAATGGTGGACGGAGAGCCCGTCCAGGAGATCCTGGGCGACGTGCACCTGCGCATGGGCGATTTCGAAATGTACTGCGACAGCGCCTACCGTTTTTTTGACCGCGCAGAAGTCCGCGCCTACGGCAATATCGAGATCATCACCGCGGAGGAGCGCATCTGGGCCGACTCGCTGGCCTACTTCACCGACTTGGATTTCAGCCAGCTGCGAGGACGCGTGATTATCCGCTCCGACTCCACCACCCTCTTCGGCAACAGCGTGGACTACCGCTTCTCCACCAAGGTGGGACACTTTCTGGACGGGGTGCGCCTGGAGGATCCCCAGGGCGTGCTGCGCGCCAACTCAGGATTCTACCACCGTGAGGCCGACAGCGCGGTCTTCCGCGGGGAGGTCCAGCTTGCCGACTCCACCCAGTACCTGGAGGGCGACAGCCTCTTTACCAACCGCAGCACCGGGTACTACAAACTCTACGGGCAGATCTATGCCCGTGACACCGAAAACCGGAGCACGCTGACGGGGCGCTACCTGGAGGCCGACTCCACCGGGCGGCGCCTGCTGCGAGGAGATGCCTGGCTGCGGCGGGTTTCAGCGGATACCCTTGATGCCGACAGCGCAGACAGCGGTCCGCTGCGTCGGCCCGATCCCATCCCGCGAGACGCCGACTCCACCGGGACGCCCCATCCCGCCGCCGGCATCAGCGGGGCGGTCCTGCCGGACAGCGTAGCCGGCCGCCTGGAAGCCGACGCGGAGCTGCCGGACAGCCTCCGTGAGGCCCTGCCGGACAGCCTGGACGCCGGACGAGCCGACAGTCTCGGCGCCCGTCCGCCGGACGGCCTCTTTCCGGACACCCTCTACGCGGCATCCCGCGACAGCGCTCCGGAAGTACGGCGCGACACCACCCATATTATGGCCCGCGAGATCCTCATGCGCCGGCAAGCCGGGGCGCAGGGCGACACGGTGAATACGGTGGACGCCCGCGACAGCGTGCGCATCTGGTCCCCGCGCTTCTCCTCTCTTTCGGACAGCGCGCGCTACGACGGCGGCTCCGAAACCTTCGAACTGCACAAGGAGCCGCGCGCCTGGTACCGCAACATTCAGCTCAGTGGCCCCTACATACGCGTGGAGCTGCAGGGCAGCCAGGTGGAGCGCCTGGTCTCCCACACCCGGCCTTTTGCGGTGCAGCAGGATACGGCCATCGGGCGCCTAAACCAGATCACCGGCGACACTCTGACGGCCGATTTTTCCGGCGGGGCGCTCCACCGCATAAGGGTGTGGCCGGAGGGTCGGCTGCTGCGCTATTTCGTGAACGACGAGGGGCAGCCCGACGGGGCCATCGAACTCTCGGCCTCCGACATCCGCATTCTTTTTGAGGAAGGTCAGCTCGTGGAAATGCGCGTGCTGGAGCAGCCCAGAGGATTCACCCTGCCCGAAAGCGAGGATACGGCCAAACGCCGCCTGGAGGGCTTCCGGTGGGAGCCGGATCTGCGGCCCTCGCGTCCCGCACAGCCCATGGAGCGTCGTTTCCCTACCATACCGGCGGAGCGGCCCTTCGAGCTGCCCCCCCGCTACCTCGACTTTATAAGCTCACAGGAGCGCTAAGCGCTTTCCGACAGCGCCATGGTCTGCTCGACGATGCGCTGCTGGTGCTCGCGTGGTACTTCGGCATAGTGGGCGTAGCGGCGCGTGTGGGAGGCGCTGCCCTGGGTCATCGATTTGAGCCGCGTGGCGTAGTGGTCGAGCTCTTCCAGCGGCACGAGGGCCTTGACCTTCTGGATGGAACCCTCGGCGTCCATGCCCATCACCTGTCCCCTTCGCGTGCTCAGATCGCTCATCACGTCGCCCATGTAGTCGGCCGGCACGGTGATCTCCACCTCATAGATGGGCTCCAGCAGCTTGGGGCTGGCCCGCAGAAAACCGTCCCTGAAGGCCATCAGGGCCGCCGTTTTGAAGGCCGCCTCGTTGGAGTCCACCGAGTGCATGGAGCCGTCGAAGACGGAAACCCGTATGTCACGCACCCGGCAGCTGCTGATGGGACCGTTCTGCATCTTTTCCATGATGCCCTTGAGGATGGCGGGCAGAAATCGGTTGTCGATCACCCCGCCCACGATGCAGTTGCGGAATACCAGCTTCCCGCCCCACTCCAGCTCGATTTCCTGCACGTCGCGCACCTTGAGGTCATCATGCTCGGGCATAGGGTCGGTGAGCGGCTCGATCAGAAGATGCACCTCGGCGTACTGCCCGGCGCCGCCGGTCTGTTTCTTGTGGCGGTAGTGGGCTCGCACGGCCTGGGTAATGGTCTCGCGGTAGGGAATGCGCGGCTGCACAAAGTCGAATTCCAGCCCGAATCGCTTCTCAAGCTCGTAGCGGATCACGGCCAGGTGCTCCTCGCCCTGCCCGTGCAGAATAACCTGGTTGAGCTCCTGGCTGTGCTCCACTTGCAGGGAGAGGTCTTCCCGCTGCAACTGGTGCAGGGCCTGCCCCAGCTTGTCCTCGTCCCCCTCCTTCTTCAGCCTGACGGCCGTCCGGATGGTAGGCTCGGGAAATTGAATGGGTTCCAGGGCCACCGGCTGCGCCTTGGGATGAAGGGTGTCGTTCACGGCCGTGTCTTTCAGCTTGACCGCCGCGCCTATATCGCCGGACCTGAGCTCCCTGATCTCCTGGCGCTTCTCCCCCCGCGTCAGGTAGAGGGTGGACAGGCGCACCCCGTTGCCGGTGCGATGGTTGACCAGGTCGGTGCCGGGGCTGGCGCTGCCGCCGTAGACCTTGAAGTAGAGCAGGTCACCCACGTGCGATTCCGCGCTGTTCTTGAAGGTAAAGAGCACCGGCGGCCCGTCGGGATCCAGCGGAAACTCCTCCCCTTCCTCCGTCCTGGGAGGGTTGGCCTCCAGGGGATTGGGAGAGACGTTTCCCAGGAATCCCATCACGCGGCCCGTGCCCATGTTGCGCTCGGCACAGCAGCAGAACAGGGGAAAGAGGTCGCCGCTGAGCAGGGACTTCTGCAGGCCCTCGCGCATCTGCGCCTCGGTCAGCTCGCCCTGTTCGAGGTAGAGGTCCAACAGCGTCTCGTCGTTCTCGGCCACCGCCTCCACCAGCTGGTTGTGCAGCAGGTCAGCCTGGGCCTGGTGAGCGTCGGGAATGGGCAGCTTGTCGGGCTTGCCTCCCCCCTCCGGAAATTCGTACATGGTCATTTTCAGCACGTCGATGATGGCGTGGAAATCCTCGCCCTCGCTGTAGGGGTACTGCACCACCACTACGCCGCGTCCGAAGCGCTCCCTGGCCATGTCCACCGTACGCTGAAAATCGGACTGCCCCGTGTCGGGCTTGTTGACAATGAACAGCGAGGGGATGCGGTAGTTGCGGGTGTACTTCCAGAGGGCCTCCGTACCCACCTCCACCCCGTACTCGGCGTTCAGGGTAAAAATGGCGGTGTCGGCCACACGCAGCGCCCCAACTACCTCTCCCACGTAGTCGGCCGTGCCCGGCGTGTCGATGAGGTTGATCTTGCTGCCCCTCCAGTCCAGGCTCAGAAAGGATGAAAAGACCGATTTACCTTTCTCCTTTTCGATCTCATGGTAGTCGGAAAGAGTGGATTTCTCCTCCACCGACCCGCGGCGGCTTACGGTTCCCGATTCGTAGAGCATGGTCTCGGCCAGGGTGGTTTTGCCCGAACCGGCATGTCCCAGCAGAACGACGTTGCGAATGCGTGAAGGAGGGTAGACGTCCATAATTCCTCTTGCTTGCGGGCGCCCGCTGTTGCAGGTGTACGATTGCTGTAAAGGCTATATAATGGAAAAAATGGAGTCGCGCCAAAATATTTTCTCCAAAAATTGCTAACATGGCGCCCGCGCAGGAAGCGCAAAACAGGCAGCATCCCAATCATGAAAAACATCCTGCTCATCCAGACCGGCGGCACCATCGCCATGGACATAGGCGCCGGGCAGACGCCCGGGCTCGATCCGGAGCGCTGGGAGGAGCTCATCTACCGGGAAATCCCCGAACTCGAGGAGATCGCCTCCCTCCACCCCGAGAAGCTCTTTTTCGAAGACAGCTCCGATGTGAGTCCCCTGCACTGGGACCGCCTCATCTCGCGCATAGGCGAGCGTTACGAAGACTTCGACGGCTTCGTCATTCTGCACGGCACCGACACCATGGCCTATACCGCCTCCGCCCTCTCCTTCGGGCTGCGCAATTTGGGCAAGCCCGTGATCCTGACCGGCAGCCAGGTACCCATGCGCAATATCCGCAGCGACGCCCGCCGCAACCTGGTCAACGCCATCGAAATGGCCACCCTGCCCTTCAACGAGGTGGGCATCTGCTTCAACGACTTCCTCTTCCGCGGCAACCGCGCCACCAAAATGAGCATTGGCGACTTCGACGCCTTTGCCTCCCCCAATTTCCCGCCCTTGGCGGAGATCGGCCTCAACATCGAGCGCAACGTGGAGCCTCCGCAGCCGGCAGGCGATTTTGAAGCGGCGCCGGGCTTCGACGACCGGGTACTGCTGCTGAAGATCTTCCCCGGCCTCTCCCAGCGGCACCTTGAGGCCCTTCCCCTGGAAGAGGTACAGGCCCTGGTCATCGAATCCTTCGGCAGCGGCAACTTCCCGCTGAAGGAGCCCTACAGCCTGCTCCCCTTCCTGCAGCGCTGCCTGGACCGCGGCATCCTGCTGGTGATCACCTCCCAGGCGGCCTACGATGCGGTGGACCTCTCCAAGTACGAGAGCGGGCGCAGGGCCCAGGAGATGGGCGTGCTGGGTGCGGGCGACATGACTACGGAAGCGACCCTCACCAAAATCATGTACCTTCTGGAACAGACCGGAAGCGTGGAGGCCACCCGCGGGCGTTTCCCGCAAAGCCTGGCCGGGGAGGTAAGCGCGGCCGGCGGGTCCCGGCCGGACCGTTCCGGGACCCGCGTTAAAACCGATTAACCAGCCATTTTGCCATGTTTTTCGTATTCGATATTGAGACCGTCAACGACTTCGACTTTATCCGCTCCGTGCTCACCGATCCGGACGACGACAATGAGACCATGATGCTGCAGGCCGCCGAGGAGCTCTCGCGCGGCGGTTCCGGCTTCATGCCTCCCATGTACCACCGGATGGTCTCCTGGGTGGGCCTCTGGATCGAGAACAACGGCATGCCCAAGCAGAAGATCTCCTGGAGCGGGGAGGACGAGAAGGAGGGTCTCCAGAAACTCTTTGAAGCCCTCGGAACCTACAAGGACTTCGGGCTCATCCACCACAACGGGCGCTCCTTCGACCTGCCCGTGCTGCTCTACCGCGCCATGAAGCACGGGCTGCAGATGCCCAAGCGTCTGAGCCACTACGACATCCAGTACCGCTACAGCGACGACAACGTGGACCTGATGGACGAATTCAGCAACTACGGGGCCAGCTCCTGGCCCAAGCTCAAGCACCTGGGGCGACTTATCGGCATCCCCTTCAAGAAGACGGGCGAGGGGGGCGACGTGCAGCGCATGTACCTGGACGGGGAACTGGACAAAATCGAGCGCTACTGCTACGAAGACGTGATGGGCACCTACATCGTCTGGCTGCACCTGCGTTTCACCAACGGTGTCATCGGGCGCGAGCTCTTTGAAAACCTGAAAGAGCGGGCCATGAACAAACTCTCGGACATTCAAAGTCTTTAAAGTCTATAAAGTCGAAAAGTCCTAAAGTCGGGAAGTCGGGAAGTCGGGAGGTCGGGAGGTCAAAAAGTCCGAAGGTCCACCGACTTCAAGACTTTTCGACTTCGAGACTTTTGGACTTTAGTGTTAGACTTTTGTTCCTTTCGGGATGACGGAGTTTTTTGGCACGATGACGATGCCGTTGACCACATGGTAGTCGCCGTAGTCGCCGTCCTCCAGGTGATCGCCCCCCTTGATACGCACGTCGTCGCCTATGCGGCAGTTCTTGTCGATTATGGCCCTGCTGATAAAGCAGCGCTCGCCTATACCCAGGGCGGGCAGGTCGTCGTCCCTCTCGCGCTCGCGATCCTTGCGTTCATGATCGCCGGAAGGGAAGAAATCGTTGCCCATAACGATGGCGTGCTCGATGGTGGTGCCCTTGCCAATGCGCGAACGGATGCCGATCACAGATCGCTCGATACGGCTGGCCTCCACGATACAGCCCTCGGCCAATACCGAGCGGTCGAAGGTGGTGCCGGAGAGCTTGGAGGCCGGCAGCAGGCGCGCCCGGGTATAGATAGTGGCCTCGTTGTCGTAGAGATTGAAGCGGGGCAGGTCGTCGGTGAGCGCCAGGTTGGCCTCGTAAAAGGAAGTAATGGTCCCGATGTCGGTCCAGTACCCGTCGAATTCGTAGCTGGCTACCTCGAAATCCCGTTTGATAGCGTGGGGGATGACCTCCTTGCCAAAATCGGTGGCGTCGGGATTGCGGTTAAAGAGTTCGGTGAGCACCTCTCTGCGGAAGACGTAGATGCCCATGGAGGCCAGGTACTCCCTCCCCTCGGCGCGCAGATGTTCGGGAGTCTTCGACTTCCAGCGGTCCAGCTCCCCGGGGTCGGGTTTTTCCACAAAATCGACAATACGTCCCTGGTCGTCGGTCTTCATGATGCCGAATCCTGTAGCGTCCTCCGCCCTCACCGGTATGGTGGCGATGGTGATATCGGCCCCGCCGGTCTCATGGTTTTCCAGCAGGTCGTGGTAATCCATCTGGTAGAGCTGGTCGCCCGACAGGATGAGCACGTGGTCGTGGCGGTGATTCTCCATGTGGTGGAGGGACTGGCGCACCGCGTCGGCCGTGCCCTGGTACCAGTTCTGGCTCTTGGGCGTCTGCTCGGCTGCCAGAATATCCACAAAACCGCTGCTGAAGACGTCGAAGTTGTAGGTGTTCTTGATGTGGCGGTTGAGGGAGGCCGAGTTGAACTGCGTAAGCACGTAGATGCGGCGGATCCCCGAGTTGAGGCAGTTGGATATGGGAATGTCCACCAGCCGGTACTTTCCCGCGATGGGAACGGCCGGCTTGGAACGCAGCTTGGTGAGCGGGTAGAGGCGCTTGCCCTGCCCGCCGCCCAGGATAACCGATATGACCGATTGCTCCATGCTCTCCTTCATTTTCCTGTCATCCGTTCATACAGTTCAATGTACGCTATTGCAGAAGCATTCCACGAATAATCTTTTTTCATGACGCGGCGGCGTAATTCCCCCATGCGGCCGGCCTCGCTGTATAGCGCCACGGCGCGGTCCAGCGCTTCTGCGGCAGCCTCCAGGGTAAATTCCTCGAAAACGATGCCGCAGCCCCCCTCTTCGGAGTGGTCGGTCACCGTATCGCGCAGGCCGCCGGTGGACCGTACCACGGGGAGCGTGCCGTAGCGCATGGCATAGAGTTGATTCAGTCCACATGGCTCCACCCGTGAAGGCATGAGCAGGAAATCGCTTCCTGCGTAGATCTGGTGGGCCAGCGCCTCGTTATAGTCAATGACCGCCGAAAAACTCCCCTGCTCCCCGTACCACCTGCTCATGGCCCGGAATCGCTCATGCAGCGCCGGGTCGCCGGTGCCCAGCAGCAGGAAACGCACGGGCACCTCACGGTCGAGCAGGTCGGCGAAGAGGTCAGGCAGCAGGTCCGCCCCCTTTTCGCCCACCAGGCGTCCGATAAAGGAAATCAGCGGCACGCGGCCGGCGTCGGCCTGCGGAAGGCCGGTCTGGCGCAGCAGGAAGGCCTTGTTGCGCTCCTTGCCGTTCTCCAGATCGCCCGAATCGTAGTTGTAGTGGATATGGGGATCGGCGGAAGGGTCCCATTCCCGCGTGTCGATGCCGTTGAGGATGCCGGTGGACTTGTCACGCTCAATACGGAAGAGCCGCTCCAGTCCCGCGCTTCGCCGGCCCAGCTCCTGCAGGTACGTGGGCGAGACGGTGGTGATATGCCAGCAGCACTTAAGGCCGGCGGCCAGGCTGTTGAGGGTGTCGCCCCATTCCAGCAGCCCGCTGTCCGAGGGGTCGAAGTCCGGCAACAGGGCCGTCTTTTCCCAGTCGTAGCGACCCTGGTACTGCGCATTGTGCACAGTCAATACCGTGGGCATTTGTGCGAGGTCGCCGTAGCGTGGGCATCGGGAGGTCATGAAGGGCACCAGGGCGGTATGGTGGTCGTGGCAGTGCAGCAGGTTGAAGCCGGGACGCTCCTCCCACACCCAGTCCAGGACCGCCCGCTGGAAGGCGATAAAATGGCCGGCCTCGCCGGGCACGCCCCGGGCAGGATCGCCGGGACCCGGGTAGATGCCCTCCCCCTCGAAGAGCCCCTCCAGTTCCACCGCGTACAGATCAAAGCCCAAGCCAGGTTCCTCGATTTGCAGCACGCGGAAGGGACGCGCCGGGACCTGCTCACCTCTTTCTGTTCCCTCCAGGCCCGTCTTGCGGCCCTCTTCCGCGGGAATGACGCCCTCGCAGACCGTGCGGGCCGCCGCGGCCCGGTCGCGAAGCCAGGGGGTCTGGTAGCAGGGCATGATTACGGAGGCTTCCACCCCCTCCTCACGCTGGTAGCGCGGCAGGGCGCCCACCACGTCGGCCAGTCCCCCCACCTTGGCGGCGGGATGGCACTCGGCACTCAAGTGGAGAATTTTCATGGCATATAGGACTGGAGTTGAACCGCGGCGGCCGCCTGCGGCAGGATTGCGCGCAACAATGGAGCAGGATAGCACGTACCCGTGAACTTGCGGTAAACCTGAAGTAAGAAAATCTTTAAACTTCAGTCAAAGCTTTGTTTGTCAGGGCAGATATCATATGTTCGTGATCAAATTGTAAAAAATGGGATGTCATGGCCGTCATAGAGATTGACAACATCAGCAAAAGCTTCGGGGACAACCAGGCGGTGAACCGCGTCAGCTTTGAGGTCAACCAGGGTAAGATTTTCGGACTGCTGGGACCCAACGGCGCAGGCAAGACCACCGCACTCCGCATGATCAACTACATCCTGGTGCCCGACAGCGGCAGCATCGCCATCAACGGGCGCACCGCCAGCCCGGAGACCCAGCAGATGATCGGCTACATGCCCGAGGAGCGGGGGCTTTACAAAAAGATGAAGGTGGGCGAGCAGCTGCTCTACCTGGCCCGCCTGAAGGGCATGAGAGACGGGGAGGCGCGCAAGGCCATCCGCTACTGGCTGGACCGCTTCGAGGCGGCCGATTGGCTGGACAAGGAGGTGGGCGAACTATCCAAAGGCATGTCGCAGAAGGTGCAGTTCATCGCCACCATCGCGCACGAGCCCGACATTTACATCTTTGACGAGCCCTTCAGCGGACTGGATCCCATCAACAGTGAAATGCTCAAGGAGATCGTCATCGAGCTGCGCCAGAAGGGCAAGACCATTCTCTTCTCCACCCACCGCATGGAGCAGGTGGAGCAGATGTGCGATGAGATTTGCCTTTTCAACAAGGGACGCGCCGTGCTCAAGGGCAACCTGCGGGATATCAAAAAGAAATTCGGCAAAAACACCGTCAACCTGGAATTCGAGGGGGACCCCTCTTTCCTAGACAGCCTGGAGGAGGTGCGCATCAACAACCGCTCCACCAACTTTGCCGAGATCCGCGTGCTGGGCGACCGCAGCATGCAGGAAATCCTGCGCCTGGCCATGGACCACGCAGAGATTCACAAGTTTGAGCGCGTGGAACCCTCGCTGACGGAGATCTTCATCTCCACCGTGGGCGATGACAATATCAATCCGAAAGAGCTGGGCTGACCCATGATCGATTTCAGGAAAGTACGCATCATCATCGGGCGGGAATACATGACCCGCGTCCGCGGCAAGGCTTTTATTCTTACCACACTGCTGCTCCCCCTGGGACTAATCGTTTTCTTCGCGGTGGCCATCGGCGTGCAGTTCCTCGGCAGCGACACGCAGTATGAATTCGCCGTGCTCGACCAGACCGGGGAGGTCTATCCCAAGCTGGCCGAGATAGATTCTCTTCGCTACAGCGACTACAGCGGCACCGAGGTAGCCGATCTTCGTTCCCTGATCATGGAAGGCGACCTCAGCGGTTATGTGCGCATAACCGAGGGCAGCATCTCCGAGAACAGCGACATGGAGATGGTACACGGCGGCAGCGGCGGCATCGAACTGACCGGAAGCATCCGCTCCGACCTGCGCAACGCCATTCGTGAGGTGCGTCTGGACCGCGCGGAGGTGTCCGGCGAGATCCGCTCCATCCTGGACCAGCAGCCCCAGCTGGTCTCCCGCGAGCTCACCGAGGAGGGCGAGGAAGAGGAATCCAACACGATGTTTTACTTCTTCCTGGGCTATATGATGGCCTTCATCATGTACTTTGCCATGTTCGGCTACGGGGGACTGGTCATGCGGAGTGTGATAGAAGAGAAGACCAACCGCATCGTAGAGATCATCGCCTCCTCCGTCAAGCCCTTCGAGCTTCTGCTTGGCAAGATCCTGGGCGTGGGACTGCTGGGCGTTACCCAATTCGTAGTATGGGTGGTGGCCGCCGTGGGCATCCTCACCTTCGCGGGTCCCATCGCCGCCTCCTTTATGGACGCCCCCGCCGATACGGCCCAGCAGATGGCGGACGCTACCGGGGGTGCCGCATCCGCAATGCCTCAAATTCCCGCCATCGACCCCGTAATCGGCATCTACTTTGTCGTTTTCTTTGTGCTGGGCTACCTGATCTACAGCGCCGTCTTTGCCTCCATAGGCTCGGCGGTGGATTCCGAGACAGACACCCAGCAGCTCATGCTTCCGCTGATGCTGCCCATTATTATCGCCATCCTGCTGCTGCCCAAGGTGGCCTCGGACCCCGACTCCACCATCGCAGTGGTCAGCTCGCTCATCCCCCTGCTGAGTCCCGTGCTCATGATCGCACGCATCCCCATCACCGACGTCCCGCTATGGGAGCTGGGACTCTGCATCGCCCTGATGATCGGCACCATCGTCGGCTTCCTGGCCCTGGGCGCCAAGATCTACCGGGTGGGTATCCTCATGTACGGCAAAAAGGCCTCCTTCAAGGAGATCTGGAAGTGGATGCGGGCCTGACCCTGGCGTCGTACTCCTCGGCCAGGTGACGCTGCAGCAGCTCGCGCGCAGCCTCCGCCGAAAAGCTGTCCAGCGCCCGCACCGCCAGGTAACGTATGCGCGGGTCGGGATCCCCCAGAAGCTCCTCCGCCCGAGCCACCCAGTCGGTGGCCGAACGGTTGAACTGGCTCAGCAGTCCTATGGCCCGGACGCGCACATCATAGGGAAAGCGCGGCACCGTGTAGTGCTCGGCGTAGTCAACGGCCTGGTCGGTGGCGCCGGTCCCCGACAGCAGGCCTATGGCAAAGATGGCCTTTCGTCCCAGCGTATCGCTCCTGATCACGCGCGCCGTGAAATCGTTCAGCTGGTCACCGTTACCGATGCTGCTGAGCACCCGCACGGCATTCCGGTAGAGCGGACCCGCTTCGGCTCCCATAGCGAGGCTCTCCACGCGCGAACGCACGCGGTCGTTGTCCGGGTAGTTCTGGAGGGCCATCAGCGCGGCGTCGCGGACCTCCCGGCTGCCGCTGTCCAGGGCGTCCAGGAACTGCTGTTCGGTGCCCGCGGCTCCGCCGGTGATGTCGGCCAGCGAAAGCATAAGCGCCGCCCGAACACGCGGGTGGGGATCGCCGCCCATAAAGTCCTGTATGGCAAGCTGCAGATCGGGATTCCCGGTGTGGCTGCCCAGCCGGCGGGCCGCCTCCACGCGCTGCTCGAGCGATTCGGCGTTGCGAATCTCATAAATGAGGTAGGGCGCCGGCTTGTACTGCTCCAGGTAGAGGTTCGGGTGGGCGGAGCCCTCCAGGGTGAAGGTACGCGCCGTGGGCGGGACCGACACCTGTACGGAGTCGCTTGCCCCGGTGAAGGTCACCTCGGTGGTATCGCGACCCCCGCCCGCCCCGAAGGCGATGCCCCGCAGGGCGGTCAGCTCGCTGTATACCCCTTTGCGGGCGTTGAATACCAGACGCAGGCTGCCGTTGGCCTCGTCCAGGCGGTAGTCTACGCGGTAGATCACCGAATCGGACGCCGCACGTCCGCCTTCCGGGCCGGCCTGCATGCCCTCACGCCCCTGGACGACGTCGGCAAGGTCAGGTGGATCAAAAAGAGGCTGTCCGCTGCTGCGGTACCATCCGGAGGCGTAGTCCTCCCAGCCGTAGACGCCCGGCCCTTCGGAAAGTACGCCGCCGATGCTCTCGCGGATCACCCTTTTGAGTCCCCTGCCCTCCCAGGCCGGCAGCCCGCGCTGCCAGCGGTTCCAGGCGGCGGGTCCGAAGACCCCGTAGGGCCCCGCGGCCGTGCTGTCACCGGGGCGTTCATCGAGAGTGAGCGGCAGATTCCCTTCGCCGGCGCCTCCTGCGGTTCCGGCAGCGGCCGTCGCCCGCCGCCGGCCAGCAGGGTCTGGTAGAGGTTCATGGCCTCGGCGTCGGCCCAGCGCTCCTCGCGCTGCCAGGCTCCGAACCACTGGGCGGCCAGCCCCCTTCGCAGCTGCGTCTGCAGGGGTCCCATATTCCGGTAGAGGAAGACCGTGGAGGCGCCCCAGCTCTTGGTCTCCCAGAGGTGATCGTCCAGCAGCAGCACGTGCAGCCGTGAACGGGGTATTCGCGGCCGGCCGCCTCCTCGAGCTCATCGAGTGTTTCGTACGCCTCTTCCAGCAGGGCCTGCCGAAGCGAGTCACCCGCCGCACCCTGCTCGGTGTAGAGCTGGATGCGCTTGGACCCGAAGGAGGTCTCGTCGACCTCCAGGCGTCCCACCGCCCAGGCCAGGTCCGGCGCAGCCAGGGCTTCCGCGCTCTCGAAGCGGTAGGTCACCCGGTCCACCGACTCCAACTGTTCGCCGGTGCGGCGCCCGGGTGCCATGACCCGGTAGCCCGAGGGAACCGAAACGGAGAGGGCCAGCGTGAAGCGCACCCTGGGATGGTCCGGCAGGGGCACCCAGTGGCGGTTGGAAAGGGGCAGGCGGGAAGTCCATACCGTGCCGTTGTCGCTGCGCAGCAGTCCGAATCGGGGCTCGGCGCGGTAGGTAACGTTCACCCGGTGGATGGCGCCGCGGACGGTGGAATCGGCTACAAACACGAACAGGGAGTCGTTATGCATATGGTAGTCCGCTTCGGCCTCGTCCACGCTCACCGATTCAATTTCCATATGCGCCGCATCCAGCACCAGGCTGTCGGCTCCGTCCACGTTCGCCTCCACGCGCCAGGCGGCCTCCCCGGCCACGGCTCCCTGCTGCGGGTCCACCTGCATTTCAAGGCCCAGGTGCAGGAAGGTGAAGTCGAGACGGGGCCGGACCTGGTAGTCGGCGGTCTGGGCGGCCGCAGGCAGGGCGGCCAGGGTGCCCAGCAGCAAAATAAGTCCGCAGGCGGCAATGAACAGACGTCGGAGGCGCTTTAAAGCTTGCATGTAGGGATCATATGATGGCATTTACTGCTTACAGGGATTAAAATAACAATTGTTCCGGCTACGACGAAGTCCATCCATCGCGGGCGACAGGTCTTGCAATGCGACACTACCGGTCTCGTGCCAGCACCATCGTGAATAGGGAAAGGGGCTTGAGACTGCGTTGGGTCAGCTCAGCCACCGAAAAGCTTGAGCACACCGGGCAGCAGCTCTTTCCCGCAGGAGATGCCGTTGCCCGTGCGTATCGTGGCCTCCCCGTGCACGTCCCGAAAGGCGCCTCCCGCCTCCTCAAGCACCGGCAGCAGGGGGGCGGCGTCCCATAGATTCTGAATGGGATCGAACATTAGATCGGCGCGGCCGGCGGCCACCATCATATGCCCGTAGGCATCACCCCAGGTGCGGTGAATCCGGCAGCGATCCAGCATCTCGCGGAAGGGATCTCCGAAACCGTAGTCCTCGGCGCTGACCGCGTCGGTGGAGAGAAAGGTGGCCTCCTCCAGGGAGCCGCAGGGGCGTACCTTGCAGGCGCTGCCGTTCATACGGCATCCCCGTCCCCTGGCCGCCTCGCAGAGCTCTCCTGTGGCCGGCGCAAAGATCACTCCGCAGAGAGGCGTCCCCTCCACCTCCACCGCCACGAGGGTGGTGTAGAGAGGCATGCCGTGAATGAACGACTGCGTGCCGTCCACCGGGTCGAGGATCCAGCGCACCCGGGCGCCGGGATTGCTCTCCCCGTACTCCTCGCCCAGGATGGCGTGGTCCGGGAATCGGGCGCCGATCTCCGCACGCATGATCTGCTCGGCCTCGCGGTCGGCCGCGGTCACCGGTGTGGCGTCGTCCTTGCGGTCCACGTCGATGGACTTGCCGAAATAGCTGAGGGTATGCTCCCCGCCCTTGCGGGCGACGGCCACGGCGGTCTCGTGAAGTTCGTCCAGATTGATGTGCAGGCTCATGAAGGGGGGGGCTGTTCAGGATTCGCGTTCTTCCGTTTGTCGACCGCCCGCCTCGCGGACGGAGGCCGCCAGGACGTCGGCCAGAATCTCCAGCTGTACCTGCGAGATGACCAGGGGCGGCACCAGTCGAATGACGTTGCCCTGGGTGCAGTTGGAGAGCACGCCGCGGCGGAGCATGCCCTCGACGACGTCCCGGCCCGGGAAAGAGAGCGCCACGCCCAGCATGAGTCCCATGCCCCGGACCTCCCGCACCAGGCCGGTAGGGCCGAGCTCTTCGTCTATGCGCCCGCGCAGCCAACGGCCTTTTTCGGCCGCGGCCCCGGCAAGGTCCTGCTCCCCGGCGGCCTGCAGGGCGGCGTTGGCGGCGGCACAAGCCAGGGGATTGCCGCCGAAGGTACTTCCGTGGGCTCCGTGATCCATGGCTGAGGCGGCCTCTTCGGTGGCCGCAAAGGCACCGACGGGAAAACCGCCTCCCATGGCCTTGGCCAGGGCAACGATATCGGGGCGAATGCCGCTGTGCTGCCATGCAAACATTTTCCCGGTGCGTCCCACGCCCGTCTGCACCTCGTCGACCACAAGCAGGGCGCCGTGGCGGTCGCAGAGCGTACGCGCAAGCCGCAGGTAGTCGCCTGTAGCCGTATGCAGCCCCCCGGATCCCTGCACCACCTCCACCACCAGTGCGGGTGTCTGCCCGTCCATGGCCTCCTCCAGCGCCGCAGCATCGTTGAGGGGCACCCGGCGAAAGCCGGGCAGCAGCGGGCCAAAGCCCTCCGCGTACTTCTCCATGCCCATGGAGATGGTAGCCACGGTGCGGCCGTGGAAGGCATTTTCCAGGGTGATAACGGGCCCCTCCTTGCCGTGTTTGCGGCCATGCAGCCGGGCCAGCTTGAGGGCGCCCTCCATGGCTTCCCCCCCGCTGTTGCAGAGGAACACGCGGTCCAGGCCGGTCAAGCCGGCCAGTCGCCGGCAGAGCTCGGCCTGAGGACGGCTGTAGTAGAAATTGGAGATGTGCATGAGGCGCCCGGCCTGGCGGCGGACCGCCTCGACCACGGCGGGGTGGCAGTGTCCCAGGCTGTTGACAGCGATGCCGGCCAGGGCATCCAGGTAGCGGTTACTGTCGGTATCCCACACCCAGGCGCCTTCACCCCGCTCCAGGGTGACCGGATAGCGGCCGTAGACGTCCAGGTGAAATCGGTCGGTGGTCTCTCGGGCGTCCATGGTCACGGTCTGTTGAATAACTCGCCGAGAACCTCGCAGGCACGGCCCAGGCCCTCGTCGTCCACCTGGAAGTGGAAGGTGGCGCGCAGGGTCTGCGGGCCGAAGGGCACCATCTTCACGCCGCGTTCCTCCAGGCGGGCCACGGCCTCCCCGGCGCTCTCCCCCTCCACATCGAAGATCACAATGTTGGTCTCCACGGTGGCGGGATCGACCGACAGGCCGCTGCAGCCTGCGGCGGCTTCGGCCAGCTTCCGCGCCCTGCGGTGATCATCCTCCAGCAGCGGCAGGTGGTGGCGCACGGCGTAGTCGGCGGCCGCAGCCAGAAGGCCGATCTGCCGCATGCCCCCGCCCAGCATCTTGCGGATGCGGCGGGCCTCCGCCGCGCGGTCGGCCGCGCAGAGCACCATGGAGCCCACGGGAGCGCCCAGGCCCTTGCTGAAGCTGACGGTCATGGTGTCGGCCACCTCCCCGAAAAGGAGGGCGGCACCTCGGTGGCGGTGACAGCGTTCCAGACGCGCGCGCCGTCCAGGTGCACGGCCAGGCCCAGCTCGCGGGCCGTCTCGCGCACCTCGATAAGCTCCGAGCGGGTGTAGCAGGCGCCTCCCCCCTTGTTGGTGGCATTTTCGATAATCACGGCGGAGGAGACCGGCTCCCAGTCGCGCCCGCTGCGCATGGCGGCGCGGATCTGCTCGCCGCCGATTTTGCCGCGCTCGCCCTCCACGGGGTGGAGCTGCACGGAGGAGAGGAGGGCGGCGGAAGTGTTTTCGTAATTGAACATGTGGCCGGTGCGGTCGGTGACCGCCTCTTCGCCGGGAGAGGTGAGCATCTTCAGGCAGATCTGGTTGCCCATCACCCCGCTGGGCACGAAAAGACCCGCTCCGAAGCCGAATAGATCGGCCATGCGCTCCTGGAAGGCGTTGGCGGTGGGATCCTCGCCGAATACGTCGTCACCGGTCTCCGCCTCGGCCATGGCCCGGAGCATCTCGCGGGTGGGACGCGTAACGGTATCGCTGCGCAGGTCGACGTTCATTCGGAGGAGGCGTGTTCGGTGATATTCCGATGGAAGGTAGCAAGGTCGATGTTGCTGCCGCAGACGATGATACCCGTGCGCCGGTCCTGCAGTTCCTCGCGCAGGGGACCCATGGCCGCCGCGGTGGCGGAGGCGCCCGCCGGCTCCAGGCCCAGCTTCATCTGCTCGAACAGGATCTTCATGGCGTCGGCCATCTGCCGGTCGGTGACGGTCACAATGCGGTCCACCGCCCGTTTGCAGAGGGCAAAGCTGTAGGGGGCGGCGTGCGGGGCGCCGAGGCTGTCGGCGATGGTGCGCACCTTGTCGATGGATTCGGGCTTGCCGGAAGCGAAGCTGCGGGTCATGGAATCGGCTCCCTCGGGCTCCACTCCGTACACCTTGCAGCCGGGCTGCAGGTGTTTGACGGCAGTGGCGATGCCCGCACAGAGTCCCCCTCCCCCGATGGGTACGATGACCGCATCCAGCTCGCCGGCCTGCTCGGCCAGCTCCAGTCCCACCGTGGCGGTGCCCAGGGCGGTGAGCCTGCCCTCGAAGGGATGCACGAAAGCGCGCCCCTCCTCCTCTTCGATGCGCTCCACGGTATCGAAGGCCTCGTGCACGTCGGCCACCAGCACCACCTCGGCCCCGAAACGCTTGCAGCGTTCGACGCGGGCGGGATTGGCCGTTTCAGGCATGACCACCTTGGCGCTCATGCCCAGGGAGCGGGCGGCGAAAGCCACGGCGATGGCGTGGTTGCCCGCGCTGACGGCGGTGACGCCCCGCTCGCGCTGCGCCTCGCCGAGGTCAAGCATATTCATCAGGGCTCCGCGCGGCTTGAAGCTGCCGCCGTGCTGGAAGAGTTCCAGCTTGAGCCAGATCTGTGCCTCCTCCCCGAACAGCTCCCGGGGCGTGTCGCCCTGCCAGTGCCATACGGGAGTCTCCCGCACCCGGTGGCGCAGCTTCTGCCGCGCCTGGCGGATCTCCTCAAGACTGGGTATGTCGATGTTGTGGTCGCTCATGGTCCTCGGCCTGGGTTGGGGTGGGAGAGCGTATCAGTCGTGCGTGAAAAATCCTTCACCGGTCTTGTCGCCCAGCTTACCGGCGTCCACCATCTTGACCAGCAGGGGACAGGGCCGGTACTCGGGATCCTCGAATCCCTCGTAAAGCACCTCCAGGATGTCCAGGCAGACGTCCAGCCCGATAAAATCGGCCAGGCGTAGGGGTCCCATCGGATGGGCCATGCCCAGCTTCATCACCGAGTCGATGTGTTCGGCGGTGGCCACGCCCTCGTGCACGCAGAAGATGGCCTCGTTGATCATGGGCATGAGCACGCGGTTGGAGACGAAGCCGGGATAGTCGTTCACCGGCACGGGCGTCTTGTCCAGCAGGCGCGCGGTCTCTTCCACGGCCTCGTAGGTTGCGTCGTCCGTTTCGAGTCCCCGTACCACCTCCACCAGCTTCATCACGGGCACCGGGTTGAAAAAATGCATGCCGATGAAACGCTCCGGCCGGGAGGTGCCGGCGGCGATTTTCGTAATGGAGATGGAGGAGGTGTTGGTGGCCAGGATGGCGCGGTCCGGCGCCGCCTTGTCCACCTCCCCGAAAATCTTCTTCTTGAGCT
This sequence comes from Balneolaceae bacterium, assembly GCA_034521445.1. Lineage (NCBI taxonomy): Bacteria > Pseudomonadati > Balneolota > Balneolia > Balneolales > Balneolaceae > Balneolaceae bacterium. The sequence continues at coordinate 27,362 of JAXHMM010000004.1, forward strand.
CGTAGTTCTCCGGCACCGCCTCCACCACCAGGTCCACCTCCTTGACCGCCTCGATGAGGTTGGTGTGGGTGGAGATGTTCTTGAGGGTCTGCACCTTTTCGGGAGCCTCGATCTTATTCTTCCGGACCATGCGTTCCAGGTTGGAGTCGATGGTGGAGACCGCCTTCTCGGCCAGCTCCTCGCTGGTTTCCACGAGGTTGACCGGGATGCCGTTCATGGCGAAGACGTGGGCGATGCCGTTGCCCATGGTGCCGCCGCCAATTACCGCTACCTTCTTGATATCCATGTGTGACGTGCCTTTATGCTTTCAAATGGGATGCAATGTACGTGCAGAGAGTAGAGAATTCTGAAGGTTTTATCAATACCGGCGCTTTCGTACCTTCCTCCAGACGCCGAGCCTGAACCCCGACGATCCACGCTTCGCCCATGAAGAGACTTGCACGCTGGCTGCTTTTTCTGCTCATCCTGGCGGCCGGCCTGGGCGCGCTGGCGGTCTACTGGACCTTCTACCGTCCCCTCCCCGACTACGAGGCCACCCTGCGCCTGGAAGGCCTGGAGCAGCCGGTGCAGGTGCACTGGGACACCTACGGGGTGCCGCATATCTATGCTGGCAGCGAGGAGGACCTCTGGTTCGCCCTGGGCTACGCCCACGCGCAGGACCGCCTCTGGCAGATGACCCTCACCCAGCTGGCCGCCGAAGGGCGTTTCGCGGAGTTCCTGGGACCCGAACTGGTGCCGGTGGACCGCCTGATGCGTACCATAGGTTTCTGGAAAATTGCACAGCGGACCGAGGAGCAGCTCGGCGATCGCGAGCGTGCCGTCCTGGAGGCCTATGCCCGGGGCGTGAACCGCTACGCCGAGCGAAATGTCAAATCCCTGCCCATCCAGTTTTCGCTGGCGGGCATGGAGCCGCTGCGCTGGACCCCCACGCACTCCCTGGCCCTGGCCCGTCTGATGGCCTGGGAGCTGAACCTGGCCTGGAAGTCAGAGGTGGTCAACGCCCTGCTTCGCCAGAAACTCTCCCCCGCCCTCTACGTCGACCTCTTCCCCGGCCGCGAACCGCCGGCCGGCGGCCGCGCGCTGCCTCACGCGGGACCGGCGGGAGTGTCTCCCGACAGCGCGGCGATCCCCGATTCCGCCGGGACAGGCGCTGAGGACTCCTTGCCTGATACCACTAGTGGGGTCTTCTCTGGCGCGGGTGGAGGTGCCGGCCTGGCTGCCTCGAAGGCACTGCTTCCCATGCTGGAGGCGGGCGACCGGCTGCGGCGGCTGCTGGGACACGCCGGCAAGCGCGTGGGCTCCAACGCCTGGGCGGTGGACGGCAGCCGCACCGAAAGCGGCTATCCCTGCTGGCGGGCGACCCGCACCTGGGACTCGACATTCCCGGCACCTGGTACGAAGCCAGCCTTCACCTGGACGGCCGCTCCCTTTCCGGGGCCACCCTCCCCGGGGCCCCTGCCGTGGTGCTCGGACAGAACGACCACCTGGCCTGGTCGCTGACCAACGTGATGCTGGACGACACCGATTTCTTCGTGGAGCAGCTGCATCCGAACGACACGGACCGCTACCTGGCGGACTCGTCCGACGGGGAACCGGTTTGGGAGCCGTTCACCGTGCAGCGGGAAGTTATTCGTGTAAAAAACGCCGACGACACCCTCTTCACACGGCGGCTCACCCGGCACGGACCCGTGGTATCCGACGTGCATCCCGACAGCGCCCTGGTGGACGGGCGCGTGATCACCATGCGCTGGACCGGACAAGAGGCCAGCAACGAGCTCGGGGCCCTGCTGGACATGGGCTGGGCCACCGGCCGCGAGGAGTTCCTGCAGGCCGCACGAGCCTTCCGGGTGCCTGCCCAGAATATCATCTACGCCGACCGTGACGGCAACATCGGCCGCTACACCCTGGGGGCGGTGCCCCTCCGCGAGGGCAGTCCCCTGGCCTTCCGGGAGGGCTGGGAGCCCGCACTGGACTGGCAGGGCTACGTGCCCTTTGAGGAGCTGCCCCGCGAGGAGAATCCCCCCTCCGGCTGGGTGGCCAATGCCAACAATCCCATAGGCGCGCCCGACTACCCCCACTACCTCTCCTCCTACTGGGATTCCGAGGCGCGCTACTACCGCATTTCACGCTACCTGGAGGCCGCCGACACTGCCAGCACCGCCCTCTTCCGCACCATGCAGTACGACGCCTACTCTTCCTGGTCGGCCGAATTGGTGGACTACATCCTGCCGGTGCTCGAGGAGGCCGGCCCCAATGAGTTTTCCACGGCCATCTCCTACCTGGAGAATTGGGACTACACCTACCTTCCCTCGGAAACGGCGGCCTCCATCGTCGACCTCTTCGCCCTGAATTTCAGCCGAAACGTAATGGGCGACGAAATGGGCGAATCCGCCTACGAGTCCTACATCCGCTTCTCAGGCCAGCCCGAACGTGCCCTCATGCGCTTCGTGCGCCGGGGAAGCGCCTTCTTCGACGACGTGAGTACCACGGAGCGGGAGACCGAGCGGGAGATGATTCTACGCAGCATGCGCCAGACCCTGCAGACGCTGACCGGGCGCTACGGCAGCGAGCCGGTGGAGTGGCGCTGGGAGCAGCTGCATACGCTTACCCTGCGCCCGCCCCTCTTCGGGGAGGCCGCCCGCGACTCCAGCGCGCCCGGGGCCCTGCGGCTGATCGTCAACAACCTGATGAGCCGGGGCCCCTATCCGGCCCATGGGCACAGCATGAGTCTCAACAACGGGGAGTACCGGTGGACCGATCCATTTGAAATGGTGCTCGGCCCCTCCATACGACGCATCGTTGACCTGTCGGACACCCGCAGCAGCCTCTCCATCCTGCCCACGGGCCAGTCGGGCAATCCTCTTTCCGCCTACTACGGCGATCAGACCGAGAGCTGGCTTAACGGCGAGTACCGAATCTTTTACCGCGACAGCCTCCTTTTCCGACAAGCCGAAGTGAAGACCATGCGGCTGCTGCCCGCAGACCGCTGAATGACGTCGCCGAAGGGGCAATCGTACCTCCCCCGGAGACCCGCCCGATGTTCTGAATTCTCGCGCTATTGTGCTATATTCCCTGCCAGGAAACGCTGCAGGCAAGGTCCCCAACCTCTACCGCGCAAACAGAGATGAACGCCCCAGACACCGGATCCGCACGTATTTCTTCCCTGGTTCTCCCGGTCCTCGTGGCCCTCCTTGTGCTCCTGCCGGGATCCGACAAGCCCCTGGAAGGGACCGCCTCCGCCCTTTTCGGCGAACGTGATCAGACCATCGCCGCACGCGACGCCCTCCCCTCCGATACCGACATCGACAGCCTGCTTCAGCAAATGAGCCTGGAAGAGAAGATCGGCCAGCTCTTTTTCATCTCCGCCGAGGGCGAGTTTCACAACGCCTCCGACCCCGCCTACCAGCGGCTGCTCTCCGGCATACGCGACTACCATGTGGGCGGGCTCATCTTCTTCAGCGGCAACGTCTACGGACAGGCGATGCTCACCAACCGCTTGCAGCAGGCCAGCGACATCCCCCTCTGGATCACACAGGACATGGAATACGGGGCCGCCATGCGGGTGCGCGACGCCACGCGCATCGTACCCGCCATGGGCATCGCCGCCACCGGAAATCCCGGCTACGCCTACGCGGCCGGGCGCATAACGGCCTCCGAAGCCCGGGCCCTGGGTGTACACCAGGTTTTTGCGCCGGTCCTCGACGTGAACAACAATCCCGACAACCCGGTGATCAACGTGCGCTCCTTTTCGGGCGACCCGCAGACGGTGGCCCGTTTCGGCAACCGTTTTATCGAGGGGGTGCAGTCGCAGGGCCTGGTGGCCACCGCCAAGCACTTTCCGGGCCATGGCGACACCGACACCGACTCCCACATCTCCCTGCCGGTAATTCCCTACGATTACAGCCGGCTTGACACCCTGGAGCTGGTACCCTTCCGATCGGCCATCCAAAACGGCGTGGGCAGCGTAATGAGCGCCCACATCGCCTTTCCCGAACTCGGTAAGCCCGAATTGCCCGCCACCATGGACCCGCACGTGCTCAACCGCATCCTGGTCGACTCCCTGGGTTTCGGTGGACTGGTGGTGACCGACGGGCTGGAGATGAGCGGCATCTCCTCCAACTACTCTCCCGGCGAGGCGGTGATCCGCTCCCTGCAGGCCGGGGCCGACGTGATGCTGCTGAGTCCCGATATGATCACCGCCGTCAACGAAGTACGGCGCGCCGTGGAGCGCGGCGATCTGAGCGAGGCGCGTATCGAGCGTTCCGTGCGCAAGCTCCTGGAACTCAAGCGCAGCCAAGGCCTCTTCGAGAACGCGACGGTGGACCTGGACGCCCTGAACGACCGCATCGACACCATCGAGAACCGCGTGACGGCCGAAGAGATCAGCCGTCGCTCCATCACGGTGGTCCGCAACGAGGGCGGTATTCTTCCCATCCGCGCCGCCGAATATCCCGAGGTGCTGGTGCTCTCGGTGGCCGATGACGAGTCGGGCAACACCGGCTCCTACCTGGGCTCCCGCTTCCGCGACTATCACCCCAACGTCACCTTCCGGGTCTTTGACCGGCGAAGCGGGGAGGAGGAGAAACGCGAGATCCTGCGCGAAGCCCGCGAGGCCGACCTGGTGGTGGTGGGCTCCTTTATCTACGTGCGGTCCGGTCAGCCTGTTCAGCTCACCGACGAGCAGCTCTCCTTCGTCCGCAAGGTGACATCCTCGAAGCCTTCCGTGCTTATCGCCCTCGGCAATCCCTACGTGGTGCACGACCTGCCCGAGAGCGAAGTGCAGGTGATGGCCTGGTCGGCCAGCAGCGACCAGATCGACGCGGTGGTCCCGGCCCTCTTCGGCGGTTCGGCGGTGGACGGGCGCCTTCCCATACGCATTCCCGACATGTACGAAATGGGCCATGGACTCACCCTTCCACGCACCACCCTGCGCCACGGCCGGCCGGAGAGCGTGGGACTCTCCTCGGACTCCCTGCGGAGGGTGGAAAACCTCATGCGCGAGGCGGTTTTCGACTCCACCTTCCCGGGCGGTACCGTCACGGTGGTCAAAGACGGGGTGATCGCCTACCAGGAGGGCTTCGGCTACCACACCTACGAGAAGACCCGCCGCACGGAGTCCGGCGACGTCTTCGACCTGGCCTCCCTCACCAAAATGGTGGCCACCACCGCCGCCGTGATGAAGCTGACAGACGAAGACGAGCTCAGCCTGAGCGACCGTGTGGGTGACTACATCGAGGAGTTTTCCCAAGGTCCCAAGCGCGCCATCACCGTCCGCAACCTGCTGCTGCACAATTCAGGCCTCCCGCCCTTTCGGGTCTACGTCGACTCCCTGCAGAGCCGCGGGGCCATTCTGGAGGCCATCCGCAACGAACCCCTTACCTACGAGCCCGGCACCCAATACGTGTACAGCGACCTGGGCTTCATTCTGCTGGCCGAAATCGTGGAACAGGTGTCCGGCCTGCCCCTGGACCGCTATGTCAGAAGTGAGCTCTTCTATCCCATGGGACTCAGGGATACCCATTTCAATCCTTCGGCCATAGGTAACTGGTTTACCCGGCGCATCCCTCCCACTGAAATCGACACCGTCTTCCGCAACAAGACCATACACGCCGAGGTGCACGATGAACGCGCCTGGTTTCTGGAGGGCGTGGCCGGACACGCCGGGCTCTTCTCCAGCGGGAGCGACCTGGCCGCCTTCGCCCAGATGCTGCTGGACGGAGGCACCTGGGCCGGCAAGCGCTACTTTCAGACCTCCACCGTCCGCATGTTCACCTCTGACCAGTCGCCGCACAATACACGGGGACTCGGTTTCGACCGCAAGAGCGAGGGTTTCAGCACAGCCGGCTCGCTGACCAGCCCGTCCACCTTCGGACACCTGGGCTTTACCGGCACCAGCATGTGGATCGATCCCGAACGCGAGCTGGCCGTTATCATTCTTACCAATCGCACCTGGCCCCACCGCTCCTACGGGGAGAACATCAGCCGGGTGCGCGCCGCCGTGGCCGACGCGGTGGTCTCATCCATCATCGATCCATGAGCGCCGGCTCCCCAGACAAATTGACCGACCAACTTCGCGGGCGGTCCTACGCGCCCTACTCGGGCCGCCCCGCCTGGGCGCTGGCCGAAGACGGCTCCGGAACCCTCTACCCGGCGTGCGGGTAGAGAACCTCTCCTTCCCGCTGACCATCTCCGCCCCGCAGGCCGCCCTCTTCCACTGCCTGAGCGAGGGGGCCGAGCCGCGCCGGCTCTACCTGGAGCGCCCGGAGGGCGCCGAGGCGGGTTACTGGAGGGAAGAGTACGGACTGGAGCTGCGGTCCCTGGAGGAGGCGGGAGAAGCAGGAAAGGCCCACCTCCCCCTGCTGGAGGAGCGGGACGACATCCCCGCCCTGCTGGCGGATTTACTGGGACAGGCCCGTACGGCGCACTCCGGCTTTCCCGTGTCCGCCGTGCTCGAAACCGATCTGGGACTGGTGAGCGGTGTCAACATCGAGTGCAGCGACTGGAGCCGGGGACTCTGTGCCGAAAGGGTGGCCCTTGCCAAGGCCGTGGCGGCTGGCGCGAACGCTTTCCGGCGTCTTCACATTCACACCGGTGAAGGGGAGTTCAGCTCGCCCTGCGGCGCCTGCCGGCAGGTGCTGGCCGAACACATGCCCGGGGCCACCTTATGCCTGCATCACGCCGACCGGTCGCGGTCGGACTTCTTTGCGTGCGACCTGCTCCCCTACGGTTTTCACTCCTCCGCATTGCGTAACTCATCATCATGAACTACCTGGCGGTACTCGATTACGAGCACATGGACGACGGCGTCTTCCTGGGCACCCTGGCCCGCTCCATCGCGGCACACGACTACAGCGGTTCGATACTCCTGCACGGGGAGAGCGCCTACACCGAGCGCATCATTCAGACCGGTGTGATGCGGGAGGACGCAGTGATACGCGCCCACAAGGACCTCAACCACCGCCTCGTGGCCCTGCTGGCCGACGAGGGCGTTTCGGCCACCGGCCTCAACGGACATCGGCGTTCGCTGATCACCCTCCGCGACGGAGAGCTCTCGCTGGACCGTTCCTTCCTGGATGCCATGCCGAAGGAACCGCTACTGCTCGTCTCCTCCCTGGCCATGGATACCGGCACCGGCCGCCCCGTCACAGTTAACCTCCCCCGAATGGCCGATTTCCTGCGGGAGGAACTGCGGCCCGACGAACTTTTTCTCTTCACGCCGTCGGACGAAAACGAGATATTTACCGACCGTTTCCCGCGCGAAGATACCTGTTGGAACGAGCTTTCGCAGGAGCAGTTGGAGTTCCTGGTGCCGAAAGAGTTCCGCGACTACGGGCGTCCCCTGCGCCTTTCAACAGCCCGCGACTTCCAGAAAATACCTGATTTGGGACCTACCAAAGCCCTTTTATAGTCCGAATGCCCTCGACAGGTTCCTGCGCGGGTACCTAAGTGCCATAAATTGCAGGAAATCACCCCTAATTCGTTAAAAATGCCCTGATTAACTTGACAGGACACCTGCATATACCTAGATTCGCATATTCGATGTTATCGAAGTGAGTCGGGCATCGAGGGATTCACCAAGCCAACGCTAACCAAACGGAGTCACAATATGAGCCGATTTGACGAAATGCAAAGCTTACTGGAAGAACTGGAACCTGATATCAACAAGTTCTATAACAAGGGCAACAAGGCAGCCGGCACGCGTGCTCGCAAAACTCTTCAGGATATGAAGAAGAAGGCACAAGATATCCGAATGGAAATCCAGGAATGGAAAAACACCGGCAAGGTCTAGTCCGGTAGCAACCGATATTTACAGGCGGCTGCATGGGGTTTCCCGCGCAGCCGTTTTTTTATACCTGTCACCCGCCTTCCAATCCAGGTCCGCCGCTTCGCACCACGGCTTTGACATCCCTTGCCCACTGCGGCCGGCCGCCCGGAACATTGCCTCCCCTCCCCCGAATGCATGGTATCCCCCCAGCGTATCCTGATGGACGATTCCGCCCCACAGGTTAATACAGCCTTTACGGTAATTTAACATACAGTTAACAAAAGACACGGGCCTTCCACATACCTTTGAAGCAGAAAATCAGCACACTTCGATAACACATCCTACAGAGTATGAACAAGCAATTCCTCCTCCTTGCGACAGTGAGCAGTCTGCTGCTGACCGCCTGCGGATCCGGCGGTACGTCCAATGAAATACAGATCGACGGCTCGAGTACGGTATATCCCATCACCGAAGCCGTGGCCGAAGAGTACCGCTCCGCCTCCCCCGAGACCAGGGTGACCATCGGCGTTTCGGGTACCGGCGGGGGCTTCCAGAAATTCCTGCGGGGCGAGACCGACATCAACAACGCCTCCCGTGACATTCAGCCTTCCGAGGTGGCAACGGCCGAGGAGAACGGCATCGACTACCTGCGCCTCTCCGTGGCCTTTGACGGCCTGGCGGTTCTGGTACATCCTGATAACGACTGGGTAGATTATTTCACCGTGGAGGAGCTCCACACCATATGGGAGCCCGAAGCGCAGGGCTCAATTACACGATGGAACCAGGTACGGTCCGGCTGGCCGGACGAGGAGATGCATCTCTACGGACCGGGGGTCGCCTCCGGCACCTACGACTACTTCACCGAGGTTGTGGTAGGCGAGGCCGGCTCCAGCCGCGGCGATTTCACCGCCAGCGAGGACGACAATGTGCTCGTACAGGGAGTATCCACCGACCCCTACGCCCTGGGATTCTTCGGGCTGGCCTATTACGAAGAGAACAGCGAGCGGCTGCGCCTGGTGCCGGTGAAAGACGGCGAAGGCGCCCCTGTGGAGCCCAGCATGCAGACGGTTTCCAACGGCACCTACACCCCCCTCTCACGTCCCCTGTTCATCTACGTCTCGGAGAACGCCGTCCAAAAAGCAGCGGTGCGCGACTTCGTGCGCTTCTACCTGGAGCATGCGGGCGAACTCTCCCGGCAGGTAGGCTACGTGCCCATGCCCGACTCGGCCTACCGGGCGGAGCTGGACCGCTTCAACAGTTTTGCTGACTCCGTCAATGCAGAATGAGGTGGAAAGAGAAACTTATTGAGAAGGTCCTGGCAGCCTGCGCGCTGCTGACCATTCTTACCACGGTGGGAATCGTGCTCGTGCTGCTGGTGGAGGCGGTGAGCTTCTTCAGCGAAGTATCCATGGTGGATTTCTTCACCGACACGCAGTGGACGCCGCTGTTCACCCAGAAAAACTACGGCATCCTCCCCCTGCTTTCGGGCACCTTCCTGACGGCCTCCATCGCCATCGCGGTGGCCCTGCCGGTGGGACTCACCGTGGCCGTCTACCTGAATGAGTACGCCACCCGGCGCATGCGCACCCTGCTCAAGCCCATGTTGGAAATTCTGGCGGTGGTGCCCACGGTGGTTTACGGATTTTTCGCACTGATGATCGTCACGCCCTTTCTTAAAAACTTTTTCCCGGGGCTCTCCGGTTTCAACGCCCTCTCCCCCGGCATCGTGATGGGTATCATGATCATTCCCTTCATCTCATCGCTGAGCGAGGACGCCCTCAGCTCGGTGCCCAGATCCCTCAGGAACGCGTCCTTCGGCATGGGATCCACCCGCTTCCAGACCGCCTTTCGCGTGATGGTGCCGGCGGCCTCCTCCGGCATCATCGTATCGGCCATACTGGCCGTCTCGCGCGCCATCGGGGAGACCATGATCGTAGCCATCGCGGCCGGCCAGCAGCCCAGGCTGGGACTCGATCCGACGGTCCCCATCCAGACCATCACCGCCTACATCGTGCAGGTGAGCATGGGCGATGTGCCCTACGGCACCCTCGCCTACAAGACCATCTTTGCCGCCGGCATCACGCTTTTCGTCTTTACCTTCCTGCTGAACAACCTCAGCTACTGGGTCAAATCCAAATACCAGGAAGAATATGAATAGCACGCAGCGCAGCCGTTTGAAGGACAAGATATTCCAGGGCGTGGGTATCACCGCCACGGTGGGCTGTGTGGCCGTGCTGGTCATTTTCCTGGCTTTCATCCTATACCAGGGTGTGGACCGATTGAGCTGGGAATTCATCACGAGCCTGCCCTCCCGCTTTGCCGGCCAGTCGGGCATCTACACCGCCTGGATCGGGACGGTGTGGGTGCTGGTGCTCACCACCCTGGTCTCCTTCCCGCTGGGGGTGGGCGCGGGCATCTACCTGGAGGAGTACGGCAAGAAGAGCCGTCTAAATAAATTTTTGGAAATCAACATCGCCAACCTGGCCGGAGTGCCCTCGGTGATCTACGGCCTGCTGGGCCTGGAAGTCTTTGTGCGGCTGATGCGCATGGGCAACAGCATCCTCGCCGGCTCGCTCACCCTCTCACTGCTCATTCTCCCCATCATTATCGTCTCCACCCGCGAGGCCATCCGCGCCGTGCCGAAGACCATCCGGGAGGCCTCCCAGGCCTTGGGCGCCTCCAAGTGGCAGACCATAAGGGGACAGATCCTGCCCGCCTCCTTCGGGGGCATCCTCACCGGGGTGATCCTGGCCATCTCGCGCGCTGTCGGGGAGACAGCCCCCCTCATCGTGGTGGGCGCCCTGGCCTACGTGCCCTTCGCCCCGCGCGGTCCGCTGGACGAATTCACGGTGCTGCCCATACAGATCTTCAACTGGGTCAGCCGTCCCCAGCACGAATTTGTCATCAACGCCGCCGCGGCCATCATCGTGCTGCTGGGCATCACCTTTGTGATGAACGGCATTGCCGTGTGGATGCGCTACCGCTGGCAAAAGAAACTGGACTGGTAATTGGACTTCCAATAATTTTGTAAAACCATGATTGACCTCGATACGCCCAGAAAAAACAAGCCGGGTACCGACGCCCCCTCCATCAGGGAGAAAACCTACAAGTTGCGTGCACGCAACATCGACGTCTTCTACGGTGATTTCCAGGCCATCCGCAACATCAGCATGGACATCAAGGAGCATTCGGTGACCGCCTTCATCGGTCCCTCGGGATGCGGCAAGTCCACCTTCCTGCGGCTGTTCAACCGCATGAACGATAACATTGACGGGTTCCGCATGAACGGCGACATACTGCTGGACGGGAATAACATCTACGATGAGGACGTCAGAGTGGAGGTGCTCCGGAAAACGGTGGGAATGGTCTTTCAGAAACCCAATCCCTTCCCAAAATCCATCTACGAGAACGTGGCCTTCGGGCTTCGAATTCAGCACATCAAGGATGAGCAGCTCATCGAGGAGCGCGTGGTGGAGTCGCTCAAACAGGCGACGCTCTTCGATGAGGTAAAAGACAACCTGGGCAAGCAGGCCCTCACCCTGAGCGGGGGACAGCAGCAGCGGCTGTGCATTGCACGCGCCCTGGCGGTAAAACCCTCGGTGCTGCTCATGGACGAGCCCACTTCCGCCCTGGATCCCATCTCCACCGACAAGATCGAGGATCTTATTTACGAGCTAAAAAAGCATTATACTATCTCTGTGGTTACCCACAACATGCAGCAGGCGGGAAGGATCAGCGACTATACTGCCTTTCTATATATGGGTGAGCTTGTGGAGTTCGACCGTACACGTAAGCTCTTTACCTCACCCGAAAAAGACCGTACCCAAAACTACATTACCGGGCGCTTCGGCTGATCAGCCCTGCGGCCCAAACGCCTGCAGCCGGCGTCCCACGAGACAGTCACCTGAAATAGCGATTCAGCACACAGCATACACCATACACCATGTCACACCTGGATACCGAATTACGGCTCCTGAACGAAGACATACAGGAGCTTATGCACCTGGTCGGCGGACAACTGGAGAAAGGCCGCGAGGCCATCCGGAACTTTGACAAGGACCTGGCCGTGGAGATACGCGCCGACGAGCGGAGAGTGGACGCCCTTGAGCTCAAGATCGACCGGGACTGCGAAAACATCCTCGCCCTTTTCAATCCTGTGGCCATCGATCTGCGCTTTGTCATCGCCTGCTTCAAGATCAACTCCGATCTGGAGCGGCTGGGCGACCACGCCTACAGCATCGCGGGCTATCTGACTGACATGGACGGTCCCATGGACGAGGATCACATGCGGCAGATGCGCCTGGACGAGATGTACGATATGGCCATACGCATGCTGGAACATGTGGTCGAGGCCTTCGATGCGGAAGACTCCAAGCAGGCGCGCAAGGTGCTTGTCATGGACGAGACCCTTAACGAAATCAACCGCGACGCCTCTAAGATAACCTCGCAACTGATCCGGGAGGATCCCGAACGCATTCAGCGCTACCTCTACCTCTTCTCCATAATCCGCAAACTGGAGAGGGTGGGCGACCTTGTGAAGAACATCGGCGAGGAGATCGTATTTTACCTGGAGGCCAAGGTGCTCAAGCACAAGAAAAAGAAGTACCGGAACAGTCCTTGATCACCACCAATCCATACCCAACCAAAACACCTCTCCCATGAGATCTTCGGCATTGTTCGGTCTGTTTATAACCCTCTTGCTGGCACCCCTGGCCGCCGACGCCCAGGTATCGGTAGGCGAAAGCGGCACCCTCAGCGGCCGGGCCTACATGGACTACTACTGGGTGGCCGCCAACCACAACGAGAGCTTGGAAGGGCGTAACGGCTTCTGGTTCCGGCGCATCTATCTCACCTACGACCGCGACATGGCGGGCAACTTCAGCAGCCGCCTTCGTCTGGAGATGGACAATCCCGGCAACTTCATCTCCAACGCCAAACTGGAGCCCGTAGTCAAGGACGCCTGGCTGCGGTGGAGTTCCAAGGGCCATCAGCTCACGGCAGGCATCTCCTCCCCGCCCACCCTTGCGCTGGTGGAGGACGTCTGGGGCTACCGTGCGGTGGAAAAAACCGCGGTGGACCTTCACGGCATGGGCGCCTCCCGCGATTTCGGACTCTCGGCCAAAGGCACTCTCGGAGAGGAAGGCCGATTCAGCTACCACGCCATGGTGGGCAACGGGGTGAGCAACCGCACGGAGGTGGACCGCGGAAAGAAGGCGATGCTCTCCCTGAGTTACGAGCTGACCCCTGAACTGGTGGTTGAGGTCTACGGCGACTACAACGACTTTGCCGGGGACCGATACTGGACCACCCTGCAGGCTTTTGCCGGTTACCAGGGCGAGTCCTTTCAGGCGGGTGCTCACTTCACCCGGCAGTACCGGCGGGGCGCCACGTCCGGCGAGAACCTGGAGATAAAGCTTGTTTCGGTTTTCGCGCGCGGTGATTTCTCCGACCGAGTCACCGGTCTGGTGCGGGTGGACCGTTTGTTTAACCCCAATCCGGCGGGGGAAAACACCTCCTATCTGCCCTACAGCAATATGGCCAGCCCCACCGTACTCATTGGCGGCCTGGATGTCCGGCTGGAAGAAGACATTCACCTCATTCCCAATTTCGAAGCCGTATTCTACAGCGAAAACGACCAGGAGGTCCAGCCCGACAGCGATTTTATCCCGAGGCTTACCCTCTACTATCGTTTCTAGCACCGCCCGTCGGAAGGCTTACGTAAAAGGTGCTCCCGCGACCCACCTCGCTCTCCACCCGGATACGTCCCCCATGTGCCTGCACAATCTTGCGGGTGATAGCCAGTCCCAGTCCGGTACTCCGTTCACCGGCGGTGGGACGTGACTTCAGCTTGGCAAAAGGCTGGAAAAGCTTATCTATATCCTCTTCGGAAATGCCTACGCCTTCGTCCCGCACAAAAAAGGTGACGCTGTCATTCGCCTTTTCCTCGTGCATGCCCAGCGTAACCGTGGTGCCGGACTCCGAGTACTTGATGGCATTGGACAGCAGGTTGTTGAGAACCTGCACCAGCTTGTGACGGTCCGCCTCGATGCGCCTGGGTTCATCCGTCAGCTGCAGGCATAAGGCTATACCTTTTTTATCACTCTCCCCCCGGTAGAGAGAAGCCGTGTGCCTCATCAAATCCACCAGGTCCACCTCCTGCCGGTTTATTTCGACCTTGCCCGATTCGATGGACGAGATATCGAGCATGTCCTCGACCATGTGCAGCATGAGTTTGCTGGAAGAGTGAATCTCACGAATGAAATCCAGCTGCTGATCGGTAAAGCAGCCGCTCTCCTCGTGATCCTCCAGCAACAGGGATGAAAATCCAAGGATGGCGGACAGGGGATTTCTCAGGTCGTGGGCCGCCATACCGAGCATCATATTCTTCTGCTCGTTAATCCGCTCAAGCTGGCTGGTCTTCTTGGCCAGCTTCCGCTGGGCCATGGCCAGCTCGTTGTTAAGCTTGGTCATCTCCTCGTACAGCGCGCGGGAATTGCTCTGGTCCGTGTCCCTCTCCTCACGGTTCTTGTTGCGTTCGTCCATGGAAAAATTCGCTTTCCTTTACAGGATATTCCCGGTTCTTGTCGCCACCCGCTCCGGTCCGCCTTGAATAAGCTCATTCGCCGTGCGGACCGCCGCCTCGGGTTCGGGTGCCCACGCATCTGCCCCAATATCTTTCCACAATCCAGGAAATTGCATGAATGGTTTCCCTCCTACGATGACCCGGCATGGTTCCAGGTCTTGTTCGTTTTCCAGCTGCCGAAGAATTTCCCGGGCAGTGCCCAGCGACTGGTGCATGGTCACGGAGAGCGCCAGTACATCCGCCTTTCGGCTGCGAACCTCCTCAAACAGGTCGTCCGTCGGGCAGTTGGCACCCAGGTAATAGGTATCCCATCCCTCCATCTCGAAAAAATCCGCCACCATGCGGATCCCTATTTCGTGCAGTTCCCCTCCCACGGCAGTAGCTACAAGAGTCTTTCCCACCCTGTTCGTGCTAAAGATAAGGGATAGAGCTGCGACATAAGAGACTGAACAGCGGCGCTGCAATAGTGCTCTTGTGCCACGTTGATCTGATTCAGCTGCCAAAGACGGCCCACTTCGTACAGGCTGGGTTGGAAAATTTTCGTGTAAAGGTTTTTTACGGACGTGCCTTCCTCGACCGCTCCGTCTACAAGCTCGCCGGCGCGCCGGCGGTCACCGCCCAGCAGGGATTCGAAAAAGTCTTTTCTGACGTCCCTCAACGGGTCGTCTCCCTCCAGGTGGGATCTGCCTGCGTCCTCCTCACCGGATTCACGACTGCACTCCTTCTGGAAAAATTCCAGTGGATGGTTTGGGGCGGTCTCACCGCTCTTTTCCAGCACCCTTTCGAACGCCTCACAGAAATTGTTCATGCGGGACGGTTTCATGCCGTGATGTTTGATAAGGCTGCGGGACCAGTGGAGAAAATCGGCGAACATACCGGGTACGCCTAACGCGTAAGCTTCATAGAACTGCCGCAGGAACAGCTCCATGTACTCCTCAAAGCCGATACTGATGTCTGTACTCCAGATATCACCTCCCCGTATCCCTTCCAGCTCCTCCAGCAGGAGACTTTGCATACGGTTGCGGGATAGATGAATACCTTGATCGTGCATAGGCTGGTTACCTGCGGTCATTAAAGCGTGCCAGACAGATCCTCCAACTGTAAGAAGTACCCGTCTTGCTCTGGCAAGGTTGAATGCGTGGGTGGCACTCTCCTATTTCAAGGTTTAAATTAAGAAATTTTAATGGTAATTTCTTTTAATTATCTGGTCAGAAAATGCAGTCCTACATTTAAATTTGCGGGGTCGCCTTGCCGATAAGAGGCAGGAGGGCAAAGAGAATATAAGAAGAGCCGTACCCCGAATGGATGGGAGTGACGATTGAGAGCGATTTGGAACCAATATAAAAAAACGGTTTTTCGAAACTGCACCGAAGCGGGCGTACCCCGTAACTCCGTACGGTACTGGAAGAACCAGCTCTTCGCCGTTACCGTCACCTATATTATACCCATGAGCCTGGTTGCCCTGGTTCCCGGCATTCACATGGCCTGGAAGATGGGATTTATGGGCATGCTGGCGGCCGACGTTCTCGCCGTCGCATCCATCCTTTGGGTGGCCTTCCATCCTGGCATCTCCCTCATCCAGCGTAAGCTTATTTTTAACGCCGCGCTATATTTGGTAGCCGTCGTACTTCTCTATTACCTGGGTTCCCATGGGCCCGGACTACTCTACCAGTTGACGATCACTATCTTCGTACTGCTTACGCTGGATCGTGTTTACGGGTACAGCGCCCTGGCGCTTAATACCTTGGTCTGTCTCATCCTGGGGGTTGCCATATATTTCGGCTTCGCCGGCCACGCCTTATTACAGCAGTACCAGCTGGACTCCTGGATCGGCGTCTCCTCCAACCTGGTGTTCCTCAGCGGCACCGCGGTATTTTTGTTTCCGAAACTTTTTGAAGGACTTGAGACCGCGTTCACCGACCAGGAACAGGCAGAAAGCATGCTGCGGGAGTCGCTCTCGGAAAAGGAGACCCTGCTCATGGAGATCCATCACCGCGTGAAAAACAACATGGCCATCGTATCCGGCATGCTGGAGCTTCAGGCAATGGATGAGGAGGATCCCGGCCTACACCAGAAATTGAGAGGAAGTATAGGCCGCATCAAGACCATGGGCACCATCCATGAGCTTCTCTATCGCTCCAACAGTTTCTCCAGGCTGGAAGTGAACCAAAATATCCGCAAGCTGGTCAACCAGATTACCGCGACGGTGACATCCTCCCTCGAAATCGAAGTTGACTGCAAACTTCAGCCCGTCGTCCTGAACATCAACCAGGCCATTCCCTTATCGCTGATCATCAACGAGGTTGTCACCAATGCCGTCAAGCATGCCTTCAAAGGGCGGGATTGGGGCATGCTACATGTTTCCCTGCAGGAGAAGGACTCCAGGGTGTTCCTGCGTATAGTAGACAACGGGGGAGGATTTCCGGACAACGGTGAAAGTCCAGTAACCGACTCTCTGGGCATACAGCTCATTCAAACGCTCTCCGCCCAGCTGGAAGGTGACTACACCTACCGTAACGTCGAAGAAGGGGTACGATTCACTCTGGAATTCACCAGGCAGGACGTCAAGGGAACCGGGAATGCGCACCTCCGCTGAATACGGCCTGTAGTCAGCGGTTGTCGAAGGCCTCGGGAATGGGGCGCCCCTCCCCTTCGGAGGCCCAGTAGATGTTGACCACCCACCAGCGTTCGCCGTCATGCAGGAGCTGAATACTGTTGATGCCGCGGGCGATGATGGGGCCGTCCGCCGAATTGCGCGAGGTGTAGGTGCTGAAGACCTGGGCGATGGGATCGAAACGATGCACCTCGCGGTGAATTTCCTCCTCGATGAAACCGTTTTCGACCAGGTAGGGACCTGACTGCTCGATATACTGTTCGGGCGTAAGGTAACGCGTGGTGAACCTGCCCTCATTCTCTCCTGTGGGAATTAGCTGGGCTCCGTCGCGGAAAAGCTGGCGGAAAGTGTCCCAGTCGCGCGCCTCGCCCTGCTCTCCGGAAATGGAGCCGTAAAGCGCCTCCAGAACCCCGTCAATGGTGGTCAGGTCGTAGGGAGTTGGCGTGCTGTCCTGCGCAAAGGCCAGTCCGGGAGCGATCAGGAAACATATAATCAGGGGGGCGATCAGGTTTTTCATGGGTGGAATAATTGGCGTATGTAGAACTTGTTTGAGGGATGTGGAAGAATATGCACAGATCGCCCGTCAATCCAAAGTCCCCCCTAATCCCCAGGCCCGGTATTCTGCGGTAGCTGTGACATAACGACCCCCAGGGCTCCATGCTACCAGTATTCAAGTACCGAATGCACTGCTTACAGGTAATCGGTCAGCACAATCTCTCCATGAATCAGCCGGCGAAGCATAACCTTGCTTTTCCAGCTCTTTATTTTTTGTTCTGCTTCCTGTGCCTCCTCCCGGCTATCAAACGAGTGCTGGTAGACCACATTCCACGGGCGGTAACGGCGGGTATGGCCTTGCCGACCGTGGTTGTGGAAGTACAATCGACGCTCCAGATCATTGGTAAGACCCACGTAGTAGCTCTCACGGACTTCCGATCGCAATATGTACAGCACATGCTCCATATGTAAAAAAAGCCCTGCTCACAGGAGTAAGCAGGGCTTCGCTCCCCGGGGCGGATTCGAACCGCCGTCCCGACATCGTCGGGATAACAAGCCGATTGCTCTGCTCACAAATTATTGGTCATCTATTGACCATATGTAAAAAAAGCCCTGCTCACAGGAGTAAGCAGGGCTTCGCTCCCCGGGCGGATTCGAACCGCCGTCCCGACATCGTCGGGATAACAAGCCGATTGCTCTTGCTCACAAATTATTGGTCATCTATTGACCATATGTAAAAAAAGCCCTGCTCGCCGGGAGTAAGCAGGGCTTCGCTTCCCGGGGCGGATTCGAACCGCCGTCCCAACATCGTCGGGATAACAAGCCGATTACTCTGCTCACAAATTATTGGTCATCTATTGACCATATGTAAAAAAAGCCCTGCTCACAGGAGTAAGCAGGGCTTCGACTCCCGGGGCGGATTCGAACCGCCGTCCCGACATCGTCGGGATAACAAGCCGATTGCTCTGCTCACAAATTCTGGTCATCTATTGACCATATGTAAAAAAAGCCCTGCTCACAGGAGTAAGCAGGGCTTCGCTCCCCGGGGCGGATTCGAACCGCCGTCCCGACATCGTCGGGATAACAAGCCGATTACGCTGCTCACAAATTATTGGTCATCTATTGACCATATGTAAAAAAAGCCCTGCTCACAGGAGTAAGCAGGGCTTCGCTCCCCGGGGCGGATTCGAACCGCCGTCCCGACATCGTCGGGATAACAAGCCGATTGCTCTGCTCACAAATTATTGGTCATCTATTGACCATATGTAAAAAAAGCCCTGCTCACAGGAGTAAGCAGGGCTTCGCTCCCCGGGGCGGATTCGAACCGCCGTCCCGACATCGTCGGGATAACAAGCCGATTACTCTGCTCACAAATTATTGGTCATCTATTGACCATATGTAAAAAAAGCCCTGCTCACAGGAGTAAGCAGGGCTTCGCTCCCCGGGGCGGATTCGAACCGCCGACCCATCGGTTAACAGCCGATTGCTCTGCCGCTGAGCTACCGAGGAATAAATAACAGTATGTCAACTTCCGGTAGCTGCGATTCGAACGCCGTCCCGACATCGTCGGGATAACAGCCGATTGCTCTGCCGCTGAGCTACCGAGGAATAAATAACAGTATGTCAACTTCCGGTAGCTGCGATTCGAACGCCGTCCCGACATCGTCGGGATAACAGCCGATTGCTCTGCCGCTGAGCTACCGAATGAAATAGCGGATTCGCTTCCCGATAGCTCCGATACAGTACTGTCAACTTCCGGTAGCTCGCCGCGACTCGATAACAGCCGATTGCTCTGCCGCTGAGCTACCGAGGAATAAATAACAGTAGGTCAACTTCCGGTAGCGCGATTGACGCCGTTCCACACCGTCGGAATAACGCCGATTGCCTCTCCGCTCAGCTACCGAGGAATTGAGAACCCGAATATAACCACTAGAGGGAACGTAAGTCAAGGATTTTTTCCAATCTTTATCGATGAATTCCTGGTCTAGTTTCCTTCAACCGTCCAATAGAACCTAATATAAGCTATGAGGATTATAGGCTTGTACCTGCTGCAAAAAAATATTAACGCATTTTAATCACTAACTATTTGATATTTATAGCTCTATCTTTGATATTGAAAAAGAACAAAATCTAAAGAGCGCTTCATTCAAAAATAATCTAGAATCATGAGGGAGTTTCGAATAGAAACTGTTGCATTTCGCCTCTCAGCGCTCTATATCGATAGCATATCACTCCGCAGAGGATACTAAAATGATTCGTTGAATCTACATTCTCTGTTAGATGTTTGCCGGAGGGCAGGTCGGCGACAAGAATCATATTTCTTGTAGCTAAATAAGATACAGTTTAGATTTTGGACCTGATTTCTCACGGCCAGATACCCTTTCTCACTCCCTACGCAACATGCCGGCAGCCGTCTGAGCTGACACGGCAGGTTTCAATGGAATCACAGCCGACTTATACAGGGATTTCTTTGCGTTTTTTCGAATACAAAATGCACTCTGAAATCGATATCACCGTAAGATCTAAAGGAAAATAAGTATAGAAAACGGTAACGACCCATGCGAACTTTCACGCAATTGCAACAAGAAATCGGGAGCTGAACAAATAAAGGAGGCAGCACCAGAGAACTTCTCCAAAGCCTCAAGGCTTCGGAGAAGGGTCGACACCCTGGTACCGCCCGTATAAAGACCTATAGTAGGTATATATCTTAGCAAGGTATAGTTACTGAACGAGTTGTTCAACGGGCTCCTCTTTTTCCCTGTTTTGCTCCTTTTTCATCCGGGGAATAACCCCACTGGGATTCCGCGAGGGCGGATTAATAAATCTCAGCTAGTTACACCAATCCGAATAAATCATAGGAGTAATACTATGAGACGCTTAATAATGCTATGTTTTGTTCTGCTTTTTGCCAGTTCCATGGCAATCGCGCAGAATAACGAAACCGACATTACCCAGGCATCCGATAATAACGATGCCATTGTCGATCAGTCAGGAGAAGCCAATATCGCCACTGTCACTCAGAAAGGCGTAGGCGTAAACACTGCCATCATCAATCAGAGCAGCAATCCTGGCGAAACCGGCATCATCGAGTCCACTATTCGACAGATCGGATACCATAACACCGCGATTGCCAACGGATCGCGTAAGAACTACAGAAGCTCGACTACCAAGCAAGTTCAGCTTGGCAACCACAACAGAGCTGTAATTAACCCGAATGGAAACATTGGAAGCAACCTTGGAACAGCCCTGACGCAGGTTCAGCAAGGTAACCAGAACTTCGCCACGATGAGTGGTAAAAACAGTTACTCTGCGGAACAGCGCCAGAATGGCTTCTCCAACGTTGCCAAGACGTCCGGTAATTCAAAGAACGCGGATGTCTTCCAGAAACAAGTCGGCAACAACAACCGTGCAATAATGGACGGAGCCAACTTCGGATACGCCTCCTCGAACCAGCGGCAGTTCGGTGATCAAAATGTTTCCATACTGGAAAATGTCGGACACGACGGTCCGGGCGAATCCTACGTAACCTACCAGAACGGCACGCTCAATACAGCAAGACTATTCGCCAACGGTTATGGCGGCGTGCTTGACATCAGCCAGATCTCCAATCAAAATTCCGCAAAAGTTACCTGGACAACACCCGGTAACTCGACGGATATCAATCAGACCGGCTTCAGCAACTCCGCCGTAGTCAATTCCAACTAATTTGAATAGGAAAAAAGATTTGAGAAAGCATCCCTTGAATGGGGTGCTTTCCTTTTTTGTCCCTCTCCAACCGGACAAACATTCTCGGCCAAAACAAATCCGGAGCTAAACTCCTCGTGGCAAACCGGTCTCGTCGTTATCTACGTACCATACTCCACGCTCTCCAAAATCAATCCCCTGGCCTTGGCCCCGTGCCCGCCCCTGTTTTTGTTGGGCTTATCTACCATTGCGCTGAATTCCTCGTATGTTCGCTTTCCCTGTCCCACCTGTATAACGGTTCCGGCCAACCTGCGTACCATGTGCCGGAGAAATCTGTTGGCGGTGATCCGCCAGGTGATCAGGGTATCGTCCCACTCCATGTCGGAGGCGAGAATCTCGCAGCGGGTGTTGGACTCGCCATCGGGATCGGACTTGGTAAAGGTCTCGAAATCGTGCTCCCCGTGGATGTACTCCGCGCAGTGCAGCATCTTCTCAAGGTCGAGGTGGTCCATGACGCGCGTGGCAAAGCGGTCGAGCAGCGGCGAGGGTCGCCGCAATATCTGGTAGCGGTAGGTGCGCGACCGGGCGTGGAAACGGGCGTGAAAGTCCGTGTCCACCTTCTCCATCCTCCAGACGGCGATGTCGCGCGGCAGCACGCCCAGCAATCCGAACTGGAGTTTTTCAGGGTCGGCATCGTCGGGCAGGTCGGCATGAGCTATCTGCGCCTCGGCGTGCACGCCCCGGTCGGTCCTCCCCTGCCCCACAAGGTCGATCTGCTGTTGCAGAATCTGGCTGAGACCCTCCTCAATCTCCTCCTCTACGGTACGGCTACCCGGCTGCCGCTGCCAGCCTTTGTAGCGGGTGCCCTCGTACTCGATATAGCATTTGTAGCGGGTCAGCTCTTCTCCCGCTCGCGCAACCAGTGTCGCATGATGGAGACGCTGAAGCCGGCCATCAGCACGAAGGTCCCAAGCCACACGACAGATATCAAGGGCTTCTCCTCAGCCACCAGCAGCACCCACTCCTCCTGGTAGGTCTCATCGAGGCCGCGGATGGTGAGTTCAATCTCCCCGGATTCGGGTTTGACGTTGCTGAACTGAATGCTCACGTCCCCTGTACCGGGAATGGTCACGGGCGGGGCGTAGGACCAGCTTTGACCGTCTTTGTTGTAGATGGCGAAAAGGGGCTGCAGGCTGGCCGTACTGTTGGTGGCCCGATCGGTTACGTCGAGCTGTGCTCGCACCGCGATCATGGTGCTGTCGGGAAGGTCCAGCTCGCCTTCGGGCACCTGGCGGTAGTTGTTGAAAGCGATTTCGAAGCTGCCCACCGTTACCGTGCTCCCCCGGCTTAGACTGAGAGTCTGCGTCTGCATGCTGTCGGCTTCAGTAGTGTCAGCCGGGGTATCCTGTTGAGAGTCGGCCATATTTCCTGCCAAACCGCCAGTCCCACCAGCCGCGCCGGAACCCTGGCTCATGCGACGCTGCTGCTCTTCGGCCTGCCTGTTTTTGCGCTCCACATAGGAGCTACCGGACACGTAGAGGTAGATATCGCTTAGCAGTCCGGTACGCACATCAGGATCCACCGACCACTGTATGTTGGCGCCGCTGGAAGAGGAGAGCATGGGATAGACTTCCGGGGTCAGGTAGAACTGGCGCCCCTCCCCGTCGGCAGGCTCAAATTTGATGCGGTACTCCTGCTGGCCCGTTCGCGTCTGCCCCCGCAGCGTATATCCCTCGTAGGTCACCCGGTACTTGTCGTTGACCACCTTCGACTCGTTGAGCCGAAGCTGAAAGAAGTTTCGTTTCTGCGTGGCGGGAAGCCCGTCGGCGCCCACGGCCGTGCCCTGATCAACAGCGGCGTTGAAGCCGGCCATGGTGGGATCGAGCAGGTGCTCATTGTAGGCGGAAGAGGCCAGAATGCCCAGCATCAACAGGGCGAATCCCGTATGCGAGAGCGCACCCCCTATAAGTTTGGAATTTTGGCGAAGCAGGCGGTACATGATCACCCCGTTGCCCACAAGGGCAAACCAGCCGGCCAGGATGTAGACCATGTAATAGATATCACGTACGTTACCCAGCATAATGCTGGCCAGGGTCAGCACGCAGGTGGCTGCCACAGGCCAGGTCAGCTCGTCGGCCAGGCTCTCGGCGGTCTGACGGCTCCAGAAGAGAAACTGCCCAAATACGGTAAGGATAGCCGCAATGATGGCAAGGGGCATGGTCCAGTCGTTGTAGAAGCTTATTTCGGGAGGTGTGGGACTGACGGTAAACAGGCGGCCGATGATGGGCGAGCTGGTGCCCAGGATAATGACCAGTCCCAGCAAAAAGAGCACCATGGCCCCGGCAAAGGTCATGAACTCGCGGCTCAGGATTTTCGACTCGCGGTCCTGCGAGGGCAGATCCCGGTAGCGGTAGAAGAACATGCCCAGCCCGATGAAGGTGACCACGGCCATGAAGGCCACAAGCTGATTGTAGAGGCCCAGGTCCACAAAGCTGTGCACCGAGGCGTCAGAGAGTATGCCCGAGCGCGTAAGGAAGGTCTCGTAGACGATAGCCACGTAGGCCAGCAGCGCGAAAATGATGGAGGCCTTCTGTGAGGTGGAGCTCTTGCGCTGGATGATCATGGTGTGGATGCCGGCCGTTCCCAGCAGCCAGGGCACCAGGGAGGCATTCTCGACCGGGTCCCAGGCCCAGTATCCTCCGAAGGAGAGGGTCACATAAGCCCAGTATCCGCCCAGGAAAATGGCGGTAAGCAGTGCCACATTGGCGCCGAGGGTCCACGGCAGGGCGGGTCCCACCCACTCGTTGTAGCGGCGCTTCCAGAGCGCGGCCATGGCAAAGCAGTAGGGAATGGTCATCATGGAGAAGCCCAGAAAAAGGATGGGCGGGTGGATCATCATCCACGGGCTCTTCAGCAGGTCGTTGAGCCCCTGGCCGTCGGAGGGCACAAAATCGGGATTGGTCTGAATAAAGGGTGCGTTGGGCATGGCCTCGGCGAGGGTGCGGAAAGGGGAGGCGCCCATGGTCCAGTCGCCTATGGGAATGCCGGCGACCATAGACATCAGGAAAACCTGGGTCAGGGCCAGGAAGAAGAGCACCGGTCCCCGGTACGACTTGCGCGTCCACTTCATCAGTCCCGCCCCCATCAGGAAGGAAAAGAGAATCCAGAGCATGAAACTTCCCTCCTGCCCGCCCCAGAAAGCGGAGACCAGGTAGCGGAGCTGAAGATCCGAAGAGGTGTATTTGAATACGTAGTAGTAGTTAAACTGGTGCGTGAGGATGAGATGCAGCAGAATACCGGAGGCGGCCAGCAGGAAGAACCCGTGGGCAGCGAATAGCCAGTTGGCACGCCGGAACCAGCGATCCCCTCCCCCGGAAGAACAGCGATAGTAGGCCACCGCCGCCAGGACTACGCTCAGGAAGGAGGCGTTAATAAGTACTTCACCGATGGTGCCGAGCATGGAGGGTCAGCTCTCTAGGGTCTGCGTTCCGGATACCTCTGCGGCATCCACGGTGTTGTACTTGGATGGGCATTTCATCAGCATGTCGTTTGCGTAGAATACGCCGTTCTGCATGGATCCGATGACCACCAGGCGGTCGGCCTGTTCGAAGTTGTTGGGCTTGGGCTTGGGATAGACCACACGCCGGACATTGCCCTCCTCGTCCTTCATGTAAAAGGAGAACTGCTTCTCTTCCATGGAAAAGCCATAGTCACGTGAATCCTCCCAGGTCCCCACCACGTGGGCGCCCTCCATGTCCTGGGCCTGTTGGAAATTGACGTAGGTGCTGATGCTGTTGCCGAAATTGTACATCAGCAGGGAAGTAAAGCCTACTATGCAGAGCAGTCCGATGATTAGTTTGGGTTTCATAGGTCGCCGCTTGGTTGCTTGTCGTTCAGGTTCTGTTCAAGGGTGCTCACCTTCCGGTCCAGGCGCACCAGGAAAAAAAGCAGCACCAGCCAGATGATCAGGCTTACGGCCAGCACTACGAAAATAAGGTCGTTGGAGCCCATGGCCTGTATGAAAGCGCCCGACTGCTCAAGTCCGGCAGCTCCCTCCCACTTGTTGCCGTAACTTGTGGTGAGAGTGTCAACGGCCTCGGCCGAATCCTGTTGTATTGTCAGACGTGTAAGAAACAACAAAATCATGCTTCCCTTCCTTCCAGTTGTGCATTCACGTGTTTGTAGCGGTTAAGCAGCTCGGCCAGCCAGACCGAGAGCCCGATGAAACCCACCACTGCGGGATAGAAAATGTACCGCAGTTCCGGTGCCGTGATTTCACTGAAGGCCGGATTTCCTTCCGCCCCGGGGTGCAGGCTGGGCAGCTGTCGGGGAATGATGTAGAGTAGAAAGGGGATGGTGGCGGCCGCGAAAACGTTGTAGACCGCCGAAAGTTTGGCCCTTTTCTGCGGATCTTCGAAGGCAGTCCGCAACACAAAGTAGGCTACATAAATCATCATGGCCAGAGCTGAGAGATTCATCCGGGGCTCGGCGAAGGTCCACCACGTTCCCCAGGTGAAACGGGCCCATACGGCGCCGGTCAGGAGACCGCACACCCCGAACAGGATACCTACAAGATTGGCGGAAGAGGCTTTGCGGTCGAGGACGGGCGAGGGTGCATTGAGATACCGGATGCTGTAGATCAGCCCGGCCCCGAAACAGACGGCCATGGTGAACCACATGGGTACGTGCAAAAAGAGATTGCGGGCCGACTGTTCCAGAATGGGGATGTCGGGAATGGGTATAAGGAATCCAGCGGTAATCACGGCCGTCATCCAGACAGCTACCAGGTATTTCCAGGGTTTGAGACTCATCAGGGATCGTTTGGTGTATCCCGCAGGGCGTTTCCAGGCGTGGCAATATACGAAGAATGACATGGAAACATTAGTTAAATAATCCGGCGAATTCTCCTATATTGATACCGTTATTCGAACGCCTTTCGAAGCGAGAGGAATTCCATGGACCGAAGCCCCGAATCCAAATCCATAAACCTCTCCCCGGTCTGGCAGCGGTTCGCCCACCGGTACCTGCTAGGCGTGCTGCTCCTGCCCTTGCTGGGACTGGGCGCATGGCTGATCTGGAAGACCTGGAAGGAGCAGAAGGCCCGACGCTACCGCATTACCGACCGTCAGATATCGTCCATCGACGTCCGCTACCACCAGACCCTCGACCTCAGCAACATCGAGGAGGTGCGACTGCGGCAGACCGGCTTCCAGCGCTGGCTGGGGACGGGAGACCTGGTGCTGGAGACGGGAAGCTCCGAAATGGTGATGGTGGGCATGGAAAATCCCGCCTCACTGAAAGCTGCCATCGAGGAGGCGGCGGCCACCCTGCGAGAAGCAATGAGGCAGCAGGAGGAGAGAAAATCTCCCGAACCCGATCGCGAACCGGGCTCCATGGACCGTATGGACTACCTGACTGGTTTATGGCAGCAGGGTCTTATCTCCGACCGCGACTTCAACGAGGAACGGCGGCACTTCGAGTAGCCGTTTCCCGGTTAAAATCTTTTTACGCCCCTCCCTTGGTTTTTAATCCCCCCATTTTGTACCTATAGCTATAGGATATCAACGCGACACGGAATCCAAACTACCTACTATGAACTCCATTCATTACGGCAAGCAGCTGGTCATCGGTCTGGCGTGTACCCTGGCACTCCTATTCGGCGCCCAACCGGCCACCGCCCAGCAGGGCAAAGCCAACTATGAACTGGCGGAGCGCTTCACTTCTGACAACATGCAGAAAATGACGGGAAGCACCTCTGTATGGCCGCGATGGATTGACGAAACCAACGATTTTTGGTACACCTACGAGACCCAGGAAGGCAACTACTGGTGGTATGTTGACGCCGAGGAGGAAACCAAGCGTCCCCTTTTCGACCGGCAGCGCATGGCGGCCGAGCTGACCGAGATGTTCAATCGCACCTATAACCACAAGGACCTCGATCTGGACGAGTTTAACTACGATGTGGACGAGGAGACCTTCACCTTTCGGGTGGACAGCATCCGGCTTCACTACGACATCGACACCCAGGAGCTGGTCCGCGGGGACACCCTGCGGGAGGACGAAGAGGATGAAAACCTGCCCTGGGCCACCTATTCGCCCGACAGCACCTGGATCGCATTCGCCCGCGACCACAATCTCTACCTGATGGAGGCTGACGATCCTGACAGCACCGAATACCAACTCACCACGTCCGGAGAGCGCTTCTACAGTTTTGCGGCTGACGAGGAAGACACCAGCTCTTCCGGTGAGCGCGTGCGTTCGATCGCCCAATGGTTCGAGGATGGAGAAAAACTCTGGGTGAAGCGCCAGGACTGGCGACGGGTGGAGGACCTGTGGGTGATCCGCCATGTGGGCGTCGAGCGTCCTCAACTGGAGACATACAAATACGCCATGCCGGGAGAGGATGAAATTCCACAGGATGAGATCTGGGCCTTCGACACCGGGACCAAGGACGGCGTTCAGCTCGATACCGACAAACCCGAATGGGAAGACGAGTCCCTCGGCGGGGTCTACTTCAACAATGGCGGCATTTACGAGGGCGAGTCCTCCGACTACCTCTACATCCTCCGGCGCAACCGCCCGTGGGACACTATTGACGTGCTGAAAGCCAATACCAGCACCGGGGAAACCGAGGTGCTCTGGACCGAAACCGCCAAACCTTACTTTAATACGCGATTCGCCCAACTGGCCGTCCTGAACGAGGGCGAGGACCTGATCTGGTGGTCCGAGCGCACCGGCTGGGGACAGTTTTATCTTTATGACGGGGAAGGCAACCTGCAGAACCGCATCACCGAGGGTTACTTTACCGCCGGAAACATCACCAAGATCGACACCACCGGACGCACACTCTTTTTCGGAGGATATGGCCGCGAGGAGAGCGTGCACCCCTATCACAACCAACTCTACAAGGTGAACTTTGACGGCAGCGGCATGGAGCGGCTCACCGGCGAGGCGGCCAACCACCAGGTCTTTGCCTCTGAGGAAGACGACTTCTTCGTAGACAACTACTCCACGGTCTCCACGGCACCCCGCAGTGTGCTTCGCAACAGCGACGGGGAGATCATCATGGAGCTGGAGGCCACCGACCTGAGCCGACTCATGGAGGCCGGGTACACTTTCCCCGAAAGTTTCAAGGTAAAGGCCAACGATGATGCCACCGATCTCTTTGGGGTGATGTGGAAGCCCTTTGACTTCGATTCCACCAAGAGCTATCCCATTATCGCCTACTGCTACCCGGGCCCGCAGACCGAACCCTTCCCCACCGACTTCTCCCTCTCCAGCCAGCAGGCCCTGGCCAACCTGGGCTTCGTGGTGGTTGCGCTGGGACAGCGCGGAGGAAGTCCCATTCGCTCCAAGTACTATCACAACTACGGATACGACGACATGCGCGACTATCCGCTGGCCGACAACAAGTACGGCATCGAGCAGCTGGCCTCGCGCCATGACTTCATTGACCAGGACCGGGTGGGCATCTACGGCCACTCGGGTGGTGGATTCATGAGTACGGCCGCCCTGCTGACCTACCCCGATTTCTACGATGTGGCCGTCTCCACCTCCGGAAACCATGACAACAACATCTACAATCTCTGGTGGGGCGAGGTGCATAACGGCGTGAGCGCCGAGACGCGAACCATCAAAGTAGAGAACGAGGAGGGCGAGGAAGTAGACAGCACCATCACAGAATGGGACGGTTCCGTGGACGCCAACATGGAACTGGCTCCCAATCTCAAGGGTCACCTGATGCTGGCCACCGGCATGATTGACAACAATGTGCATCCCGCCGGCACCATTCGCATGGCCGAGGCGCTGATCCAGGCGGGTAAAAGCTTCGATTTCGTACTGCTGCCCGGCCAGCGCCACGGCTACGGCGGCATTCACGGCGAGTGGTTCGACCGCGTGCGCTGGCGCTACTTCGCCGAGCACCTGCTGGGCGACTACCGGCCCGACGCCATCGACATCAACATCCCGGCCGACAACTGAGTCCAATGCACCGCCGGGCGGGCCGGACTCAGGTTCTCCAACGCCCTTTTAAATGTTTTTACGCCAAGGGTTTCGTTTTTATGTCCGTCATTTTGTAACTATAATCCTAGCATTGAAGCGACCTCCAACCAACAGTATAGGCCATATGACCATCTCCCACAGCAGGAAGCTATTTTCACTTTTTACGGGGATCCTGATATTCCTGATCGCCGCGCCCTCCTTCGCACAGCAGGGCAAGGCCAACTACGAACTTGCCGAGCGTTTCACCTCGGACAACATGCAGAAGCTGGCAGGCAGCACCGGCGTCTATCCGCAATGGATCGAGGATACCAACAGCTTCTGGTACTCCTACGAAACCTCACAGGGTAATTTCTGGTGGTATGTGGACGCCGAGGAGGAGACCAAGCGCCCCCTGTTCGACCGGCAGCGCATGGCGGCCGAGTTGACCGAGATGTTCAACCGCACCTACAACCACAAGGACCTCGACCTGGACGATTTTGATTACGACGAGGACGAGGAGATCTTCACCTTCCAGGTGGACAGCATCCAGCTTCGCTACGACGTGGACACCCAGGATCTTGTGCGCGGTGACACCCTGCGCGATGATGAGGATGAGGAGGGCATCGACTGGGGCACCTACTCCCCCGACAGCACCTGGATCGCCTACGCTCAGAACCACGATCTCTATGTGATGCGGGCTGATTCTGACAGCACCGTGCACCGCTTGACCGACAGCGGTGAGAAATTCTACAGCTTTGGATGGAACCAGTCAGACACCACCGGCGAACGCATGAACGCCCGGGTACAGTGGTTTGACGACGGCGTCAAGCTGCGGGCCCAGCGTTCGGATGTGCGCAAGGTGGAGGACCTCTGGGTAATCCGCCATGTGGGCGTCGAGCGTCCTGAGTTGGAAACCTACAAGTACGCCATGCCCGGCGACCAGCATGTGCCGCAGCCCGAGCTCTGGGTTTTCAGCACCGAGAACATGGACGGGGTGGAGATCCAGTTCGACAAGCCGGAGTGGGAGGATGAGTTGATGGGCAACATCACGGAAAGCGATTCTTCCGACACCATCTACCTCACCCGCCAGAACCGCCCGCGCGACACCATGGAAATCCTGCGCGCCAACACCACCACCGGCGAGACCGAGGTGCTGTGGACCGAAACCGCCAAGCCCTACATCAACTGGGAGTTTACCGACCTGAATGTACTGGAGGGTGGCGAGGAGTTCCTCTGGTGGTCCGAACGCACCGGCTGGGGACAGTATTACCTCTATGACTCCGAGGGCAATCTTCAGAATCCGATCACCGAGGGCTATTTCACGGCGGGAAATATTGTAAAGGTGGACACCACCGGACGAACCCTCTTCTTCGAGGGCTACGGCCGCGAGGAGGGTGTGCATCCCGACCACTCCCAGCTCTATAGGGTGAACTTTGACGGCAGCGGCATGGAGCGGCTGACCGAGGAGTCCGCCAACCACCAGATTATGGAATCGGAGGAGGAAGAGAACTACTTCGTGGACAACTACTCCACGGTTTCAAGCATCCCCCGGAGTGTCCTTCGCAACGAAGACGGGGAGATTATCATGGAGCTGGAAACCACCGACCTGAGTCGACTCATGGAGGCCGGGTACAAATTCCCCGAGAGTTTCAAGGTAAAGGCCAACGACGACGCCACAGATATTTTCGGGGTCATGTGGAAGCCCTTTGACTTCGACTCCACCAAGAGCTATCCCATCATCGCCTACTGCTACCCCGGCCCGCAGACCGAACCCTACCCCACCGATTTCTCCCTTTCCAGCCAGCAGGCCCTGGCCAACCTGGGTTTCGTGGTGATAGCGATGGGTCAGCGCGGCGGCAGCCCGACTCGTTCGAAATACTATCACAACTACGGCTACGGCGACCTGCGCGACTACCCGCTGGCCGACAACAAGTACGGCATCGAACAGCTGGCCTCGCGCCATGACTTCATCGACCAGGACCGGGTGGGCATCTACGGCCACTCCGGAGGTGGATTCATGAGCACGGCCGCCCTGCTGACCTACCCTGACTTCTACGATGTGGCCGTCTCCACCTCGGGCAACCATGACAACAATATCTACAACCAGTGGTGGAGCGAGGTGCACAACGGCATCACCAAGGAGACCCGCACCATCAAGGTGGAGAACGATGACGGCGAGGAGGTGGACAGCACCGTCACCGAATGGGACGCCTCCATCGAAACCAACCAGGAGCTGGCTCCCAACCTGGAGGGCCACCTGATGCTGGCCACCGGCATGATTGACAACAACGTGCATCCCGGCGGCACCATCCGCATGGCTGAGGCGCTGATCCAGGAGGGCAAGTACTTCGACTTCGTGCTGCTGCCCGGCCAGCGCCACGGCTACGGCGGCATCCACGGAGAGTGGTTCGACCGCGTGCGCTGGCGCTACTTCGCCGAGCACCTGCTGGGCGACTACCGGCCCGACGCCATCGACATTAACATCCCGGCCGACAACTGATTCAGCCTCCACTGGCTTACCAATCCCCTCTTTGCTCGAGGCGAAGAGGGGATTTTTTATGATGCGGCGGATTCGGTTTCCGCATCCCCCGCGGCGCCCACCCATTGTTCCCGAAGCCACGCCTCCTCCCGGCGCGCTACCGTAAAGTGCCAGGCCACGCCGGACAGCGAGAGCAATACCGCAAAGAGCACAATGGTCTGCTGAATGCTCAACCAGCCGTTTTCGAGGATCCAGGAAGCTGCAAGCACCGACACAGACTGCGCCAGCGTAAAGAGCAGCCACTCGGTGCTGAAAATGCGTCCGCGGAAGGTGTCGGGGGTGCGGCGCTGCAACAGTACGGTGCTCATGACCCAGTTGGATCCTGAGGCGGCGTGGGCGATAAACACGAAGATCAGCATCACGGCCAGGCTAGAGGTCACCCCGACGACCGAATACATGACGCCCCCGAAAACCATGCAGAGTCCCATCCCCCACACCCAACGGCTCTCACGGCGGAACACCCGCCGGCCGACGACCGGCCCGATGCCCGTGCCTACCCCGCGTGCGGCATAGAGTAGGCCCAGTCCCACACTGCCCATCAGCAGGATCTCCTCGGCGACCAGGATCAGCATATAGGTGAGGGCGCCCAGAAACATCGTGAAGCAGCCCTTGGCCAGGGCGGGCCGCAGTACATGGCGGTGGTCTGCCAGGTAGCGGAATCCCTCTGCGATGCCCTTGAAGGGGTTGCGCGTGCGACGCAGCTCCTCCTCGCTCATCTTCTTCTGGGGAATGCGGGCCCGGTAGATGAACCAGGCGGAAACGCCGTAGCTGAATCCGTCCAGAATAAAGACCAGGTCGGTGCCCAACGCCGCCGTAGCCAGCCCCCCGATACCCATACCAAGGGTAAAGATGATGCTCCAGCTCATGGCCGAAAGCACGTTGGCGTCCACCAGCTCCTCCTCGGTGGTCACGTTGGGAATGGAGGATGTTTTGGCCGGTTCAAAGATGGCCGAAAGCATCATTTGCACCGCGGTCAGTACGTAAGCCAGCCATAGCGTATCGTAGGAAACCACCAGCAGCAGTCCCAGCACCACGGCCCCGCGGGCCAGGTCGCAAAACATCATCAGCCGGCGCCGGTTAAAACGGTCGGTGATGTAGCCGGCGAAGGGAGAGAAGGAGGCCAGGCTCATCATCTTGACCACGATGATCAGTCCCAGCAGGAATTCCGAATCGGAGTAGCGCGTAATGAGGGCGTAGACCGCCAGGATGCCGAACCAGTCCCCGAAGTTGGAAACCACCTGGCTCAGCCAGAGCCTGCGATAGTCGTGGTTCTGGCGGACCAGGTCAATGTACGGCCGGATGCGCATCAGTCGATGCCCGTGCTGCCGAAGCCTCCCTCGCCTCTTTCGGTTTCGGGCAGCTCGCCCGTCTCTTCCACAAAAACCTGCTGTACGGGGGCCACCACCATCTGGGCAATGCGGTCGCCGTGGCCGACCGTAAAGGGCTCCTCGCCCAGGTTAACAGCCAGTACCTTTATCTCGCCACGGTAGTCGGCGTCGATGGTGCCCGGGGTGTTGAGCATGGTCACCCCGTTGCGCCAGGCCAGTCCGCTTCGCGGCCGGATCTGCGCCTCGTAGCCTTCGGGAAGGGCCATCTGAAGGCCGGTGGGAATGAGGGCACGGCTCCCGGGCTCAAGAGTTACAGGCTTTTCCAGGGCCGCGCGGAGGTCCATACCGGCCGCGTGTCGCGATTCGTAGGAAGGCAGCGGGAGATCCCCTGCGTGCGGAAGTCGTTTGAACAGCAGTTTCTTCATGGTCTTTTTACTTTTTGGTAGTCGATAAGGCGCACCTTTACGTTGCCCAGCCACACCTTCATATGCGCTTCCACGGGCACGCGAAGGGGGTCGTCGCGGAACCAGGCTTCGAACTCCCCGCGGAAACCGAATGGGCCGTCCACATCAGCATTTCCTTCGCTGTGAAAAACCGGCACAGGCTCCTCAAAGGCCTCGTATTCGCGCATGGAGGTGTGTCGGCTGTTGTCGGCCAGGATCTCCCCCTTCTCCCTCTCCAGGTAGACCGGCAGACGGTAGGATCGCTCGCTGCCTGCAAAAAGGCGGGAATAGAGCAAAATGAGCTGTCCCGAGCTGGCCGGCTCGTCCAGCTCAAGCGTGTCGGGCTCCTCTCCCTTCTCCGTGACGTACACCTTGCCGGCCCCGTAGTCGAAATCGTAGCGCGAGTCGCTGAATTCCTGCTCGTCGACGTTGTCGCGCCAGTAAAGTTCGGTATAGGGCATGGAGTCGTCGGCCACAATAAAGGAGTTGTAGTGGTTCTCCTCCTTGCCTACGAAAGGAATGGAGGAGTTGGAGCGTATGATGCTGCGCAGCCACCAGACCCTGCGGCCGTCATGAAGGGTGTCGCGCACAACCTCCGTGCGCACCTCGCCCAGCTTGAAGAAGGAATAGCGCACCTCGTAGGTCAGCACCTCCTTCCACTTCAGGATTTCAGAAATATCGGGGGGAGGGTTCTCCGGTTCGGGCCCGATGGAGAGGTCCTGCGCGTGCAGCACGCCGCCTGCCGCCGGAAGCAGTAGGGCGAGGATAAAAATAACGGCGGGGTACAGGGACTTGTGCATCAAGTGCATTCTACATTCACGCTTTAATATAAGCGGTCAAAGTTCGATATTATAGTTTGAAAATGAAACGTTGACCCTGCTACTTTGTTCTATTCCCACCGAATGACCGCCGCCCGGGCGGCAGCCTGCCTGCTGGCGCTCTTGTTGCTCGCCGGCTGCACCAAGAGCGAGGACCAGCGCCGATTCGAGCGCGAGGCCACCACGCCGCCTTCCAACTACACCGCCCGGAACGCCCAGGGCCATCTCGTCAACGAGCAGGAAGACCCCGACGACTGGCGCATCGGTCCCATGTTCAGCGGTATCCTGGAGGTGGAAATCTCTGCCTTTCCCAACCCCGTCTCTCCCAACCAGCAGGTGCGCATCCTCCTTCAGATCACCACCAGCACCGGCATGGGGTCGCTATCAGGCCTGGACGTCTACGCCTTCCGCGAAACCTTCGACAACATCACCACCTCCCTCTACTACCGCAGCGGCAGCGAAATTGAACCGGGCCTGCACACCATTACGCTTTCGGCGGACCAGTTCCACCGCAGCGGCGTCGGTGTATCCTCCCTCTACCGCATACTGATCTACGACGACAGCATGCAGGGCAACCTCATCACCTACGGGGACGTGCAGGTGGAATGACCCCAAGACCGCGGTCCAAGGTTGTGAATGTGACCGAGCCCTTCTATTTTCTGCTTCCATCAACTCCCGCCAACCATGAAGCGACGCAAAATCAGCTCATCCGAACGCCGGGTCCTGGAGAAGCTCGTCTTCCCGGAAACCTTCCAGGTGGTGCAGGAGGAGACCCGCCTGCAGTATGGGGAGCTGCGCGACGACCTGATCAACCTGCTCAGCTTCGGCTTTGTGGAAGCCTACGAGCGGGAAGGGTCGGCCATCCACCTCTCCACCTTCTACGACGCCGACAACCTGCAGGATTTCACCTTCCGGGCCACGAGCAAGGGACTATCCGCCATTAAAAATACTCGCATATGAAATTCGAAGCCCAAACGGACGGCGAAAGCCGCACGCTGGAACTGGACCCGGAAACCAACCGCTACACCCTGGAGGGCGAATCGGGTGAGTATCGCTTCAGCCGGGGTGCCGGCGGACGCCGCCTGCTCCGGCTGGGAACAAAGCTGCATGTGATCGATAATATTGAATACGACCAGCGCACGGTTCAGTTCACCATCGACGGCGAGTGGTGCAGCGTAGAGGTGCGCGACGAACAGGATCTGCTGCTGGACGAAATGGGATTCAAGACAGCCGCCGAGCTGTCCGAAGGCGAACTCAACGCCCCCATGCCCGGCAAAATTCTCCAGATCCTCGTCGAGGAGGGCGACGAAGTCGAGCTGGGCGATCCGGTGGCCATCCTGGAGGCCATGAAGATGGAAAACGAGCTCAAGGCACCCACCGGCGGGGTCGTCACCGCCATCGCCGTTGCGGAGGGCGACTCCGTGGAAAAGAATGTCCTAATCCTGGAAATCGAAGCCCGTGGATAAATTTGTCATCGAAGGTCCCACCCCTCTCCGGGGCACCCTACCGGTTAGCGGTTCCAAGAATGCAGCCCTCCCCCTGATGGCCGCCGCCCTGCTGGCGGACAGCCCCTCGGTCATCACCAACGTACCACGCCTGCGCGATATCCACACTTTCAACCAGGTCATCGCCCATACCGGCGCCGGCGTCGACTTCGATGAAAACGAGCAGCGCCTGCGCATCGACCCGAACTCCATCGAGCGCACAGAGGCCCCCTACGAGCTCGTCCGCAAGATGCGGGCCTCTTTTTACATGCTGGGCGCCCTGCTGGGACGCTTCGGGGAGGCGCGCGTCTCCCTGCCCGGCGGCTGCGCATGGGGACCCCGTCCCGTCGACCTGCACCTCAAGGGCATGCGGGCCATGGGCGCGGAGATCGAATTGGACGAGGGCTACGTAATCGGCTCGGCCCCTCAGCGCATGGAGGGCGGCTCTTTTACCCTGGACCCCAGCAGCGTAGGCGCCACCGTCAACCTGCTGCTGGCCGCCTCTCTGCGGGCCGAAAAGTTCACTATCCACAACGCCGCCTGCGAGCCCGACGTGGTCCTGCTCTGCCGCGCCCTGCAGCAGATGGGGGCCGACATTGAGGGTGTGGGCACACCCGAACTCACCGTGCGCGGCGTGGAGACGCTGGAGGGCATCGAATTCCGCAACGCCCCCGACCGCATCGAGACCGGCACCTACATGATTGCCGCCGCCATGCATCCCGAATCGGAGCTCACCCTGACGGGCGCAGCCACCGACGACCTGGGCGAATTTCCCGAACACTTCCTGAAGACCGGCGCGGAGGTGACCTGGGACGGCGACACCATCCGGGTCGCCGCGCCCGACCGCATCCGGCCGGTATCGCTGGAAACGGCCGTCTATCCCGGCTTTCCCACCGACCTGCAGGCGCAATGGGCCACGCTGATGACCCAGGCCGAGGGCACCTGCAGGGTCACCGATACTGTCTACTACGACCGTTTCAGCTACGTACCGGAACTGACCCGGCTGGGGGCCGACCTGGAGGTGGAGGAGAACACCGTTGAGGTGCGGGGACCGGCGGACCTGAAGGGCGCCTCGGTAATGAGTACCGACCTGCGCGCCAGCGTCAGCCTGGTTATGGCAGCCATGGTAGCGGAGGGCTCCAGCGACGTGCTGCGTATCTACCACCTCGACCGCGGCTACGAGAAGCTCGAAGAGAAGCTGAATGCGGCCGGCGCCCGCATCACCCGCACGCCGCAGGAAGCCTGAATCCTCCGGCACCACATATACTCTCCCTTCTGCTGCTCACCGTACTGTTGTTGGCGCCGGGGAGAGCCGCCTTTCCGCCCCTTCCCGGATTACCTGCGTGCCATGGGAAGAACCGTCCTCCCCCAGCCCGAAGCGCTTAAACCCGACACCGCCTCCCTTCAAATGGGCGAGCTTATTCTGGGCTACCGCTTGCGCGAGGAGGCCGACTCTTCCAGCATCCTTCCGTTCGTGGCCGCCCACGATCGGGAAATTCCCGACGGGGAAACCCCTGCCGTGCACTTCGAAGTCTACCACCTGAAACGCGACGGGCAGGGACTCAGCGATTTTACGGTGGACTACGAAATCCTGCCTTTGAACTTCCTGGGATGGGCCCGGGAAGGCCAGGACGATATAGGGCTGACGCTTTCTTCGAGCACGCCGGGACGCGCTTTTCCGAAAACCTGGAGATCGAGGCCTCCGGCCTGGAGCCCGGCCGCTACGTGCTCCGGTTGCAGGTCACCGACCGCAATTCGGAGCGAGAGGCCTACCGGGAGGTTCATTTCGAGGTGACCGAGACGCCCGGCGAGGAGTGACAAAAATTCCGCACATACTTCACTACGACCAAGACCGGGGAACGTTCATTTTACCATTTACATTAATCGTCTCTGGATTGTATATTCCAAGTGACTTTTTACACGGTGCAATCAGAAATCAGATACACAGGTTTTAGGATTGCAGGCCTTTGAACTCACAAGTTTTGATGATATTTACTGCTAATCTGAAGCATTTTACTGATTTTGCCAACGCGGTGCCGGTATAGCATCGCCCTCCCGCTTGTGAACGTGCCTTGCATGAATCGCCTACCTCTGAGCACCCGGTACAGGTAAGCCGGACATTACCATTAACAGGAAATCCAACAGAGCGGCTGCTGAACCTCCGCGAGGTAGAAAAGAATTCATATACCAAATTTTTCTTCTATGACCCCTACGGAATGAGCACATAGGACAGCGGTTCCGGAGGACAGCGGCCGTTTACAAACGGTCTACCGTGATGAAGAACCA